>CAYXRN010000105.1:0-11684 GCA_964467635.1 uncultured Chitinophagaceae bacterium
CGGAAGTAGATATTACCGCATTACGGGATATCTTGATAAAACACGGAGCCAATCTGAACAATTAAAACGGTTTGTAGCGTCTTGATAGGAAAAGGTAATTGATGCATTTTAAAATGTAGTCATGGTTCAAACAGGAAAAATATGAAAGGAATGATAAAAAAAATAGCAGTTATTACATCAGGGTTGCTGATGGTATTTATGTTTGCATTCGCTCAACAAATGGAATTAAATGATCCCCAGATTATTTCTGTGGTTGAGACGGTGAACCGGATCGACATGGATTATGGAGAAATCGCCCTGGACAGGGCCCAAAACAATAAGGTAAGGGCATTTGCCCAGGCTATGGTTGATGACCATACCGATCTCTATAAGCAGACATTAGCATTAGAGCAAGAGTTAATTCTTTCTATACAGACGAATGTGATAACCAGGTTCTTGTTGAAGCGTAAGTCAGCGAACGTGAAACGATTAAAGTCCAGGGATCAAAAGTATTTTGACATCACTTATGTGGATAACGAGGTGATCTTTTATGAATCGGCAGTTTCCACCCTTAAGGATATTTTGATTCCTCAGGCGCGCAATGAGAAATTAAAGCATTTCCTGACTAAAATAGCTCCCGTGTGGGAACGGGATTTAGAAGCCGCAAAGAAAATCCAGGCTGAAATAAACAGGTAGCTGTTGCTGTGAATGCTTGAAGAAATTTTTTTTCTGACCGCTTAGGTCTGAGAGGATAACAGGCGATTATCGCTTCTGTATCATATGTTTAATATTGTTTTTATATAAAATATAAAAGAAGAATATGTTTAATAAACGCTTTATCGGTTTATGGGGGCTGGTGCTACTATTAGCTCTGGCAAATAATGGTTTATCACAATCGCTCTCTGGTGGGGAAACGCTTATGAATATTAAAGGTTATCCTACTGTTTTTGAGTTAAATATAGGGGAGGAATATACCTATGCACGTGCTGTAAACGGTTCCGTAGTTAAACATACTATTAAATTAGTTAAAATTACACCTCACACGTCCCCGAATTTTTGGAATCTGGACGAAGAGGGAAATGGTACAGACCGGTTTTACAGCAGCGCGATAGTGGACGTAGAGATTGATCACAAACCGGTTCGGATTGTCCACCGTCCCTATGAACTGCCTTTAACGGTAGGGGGGATAAGGATATATGTGGAAGCGATTAAACCGTGGGCTTTAGGGGCTGATTTGTTTAATTTGGAGGCGATGAACAAGGACGCGAGATTTTCTGTCTGTCTGGCCGGGGAATCCTGGGGGCCGCCCAGCATCGGTTATCATGTCGGGAATTACCGATTCAGAGCGTCTAGTTACAACAACACCTGGGGAGCTTTAGTGCCTTACGCTCCCATCTACTACCATAGGGGAGAAGATAGAGGAGCCATCCCGGATCGCCTGCCGGTTTATTCCGTGATATCGGGAAAAGTGGTCGGAACGCCGCTTCCGGACGGAGATGGCGCTTCTAATGGACTTATTATTAAAAATGACGATGGGATCGTCTTTAGACTCGCCCACATGAATACGGAGAATATTATTCCGGATATTCAATTGGGGACGGTTGTTAAAAAAGGCGAACTGCTGGGCTATACGGGAAGCACATGGTTAGGGGGGAAGAACCAGACGCATGACCCTCATGTCCACCTTGAAATGCATTACACCAAAAAGGATACGACCATACTTATTGCACTTTTCCCTTACCTTATGGAGGCCTATTTTCGCAGTTATCCTGATGCGGTTCTATCTATTGCCGGAGGATACGAGTGGACATTGCCGGGGCAAGCTATTGAGCTGGATGGAAGCCGATCGATTGCAAGACCGGGAAAAGAGATCAGAGATTACAAGTGGATACTCCATAATGGAGATACGGTAGAAAGCACCCGGTTAAAAGTGAAATATGATACACCCGGATTGTACACCGAGGAGCTATTAGTGGAGACTACGGAGGGGGATATTGATAGAGATTTCTTACAAGTAAGGGTCTGGCCGCCGGAAAAAAATGGACATGTTGCAAGAAATATTGCCTGGGGATGGATATATCAGTATCCTGTCCGCGGTGTAAAAGTGGGCGATCCTGTTTTATTCTGGAATAGAATTCACAATACGGTTGGTTCGGTCTACATTGATTTTGGTGATGGAAGCGCCCCGGTCAAAATATATAATTCGATCGCTCATCCATTCAGGAAACCGGGTAGATATGTCGTGGAAATTACAGGCAAAGGTCCTCAGGATGATCCCATAACCGAGAAATTAGAAGTTATTGTACATGAAAAAGAGTAACCTGCTAATGAATGGTTCCTGTCATTGAGCGGTTTTGTCCATGGAGCAGGCTGATAGTATTTTCCCTGCAAAAAACAATGTAAAATAACAATTTCAATGAACTCCACGGGCATATTTCATGCCTCTTTTTTATCGTCTTCTTATTGTTATTTATCGTCTTTAGCGAGTAATGATGACGGCGGAGCAACGAGTTTTAAATACTTGAGATACTCTTTTTGATATACGAACTTTGATCGTGATGGCACAGTTACCCTACAAATGAAAGGAGACCAGGCCTAGTAAGAGCCGCTCCCTGATGATGTTTTAGCGATACCAGCGGCGATTGGAGAAGTTATGCCCTGTAGCTTTCCTTCACTGTCTTTAGCCATTTCCCCATTTCCACAAGGCTGATAAACTGGGCCGCTTTTTGAATAATTGGACATAAAAAGTATTTTGCCGGCACTGCGGGCCCCAAAAAGCCAACCTTTCTTCCCTGCTCTTAAATGCTTCCTCCAAAACCCTTTGATTTTTTTTAAGGAGACTTCCCGAATTTTTCTTCCTGAAAAAGAATTGGACATGATTTTCTATACAGGGGTAAGAGGGATGATGGCGGGTATAGGCAAAATGCGCTCGCTTCCTAACTCCCGGATCTTCTACAGGCTATTAATGAAAGTTATTATATCCATAACCAGCTCCTTATTCAGCGGTAAATCAGGATTCCGATAGGTGGCCAGGTTGGCAGTCCTTTCCTCCGGTGCATCTTTTAAAACATGGTTCATCCCGTTTATAATCTGTACTCGTGCAGTTGGTGCCGCCCCGGCAAGCTTTTCAGCCTGCTGTGCAATTACTTGTAAGTCTGTAGTACCATTGATGATGAGTACAGGCATCGGTAATTTTTGAATCTCTTCGGCAGGATCAATTTGCATCCAGGAAGTAAGGAACGGCTGAAGGGAAGGACGGAAAAGCGGATTCTTTGATGTTACATTTTGACCCGCCTGCAGGCTGTCTATAGTTTTTTTGAGGAGTTGTTTTTGCCCTTCGTTTTTCTTCCTGGAGAGCTGCCAATATAGAATTTTTGAAACAGGTTCTCCTGCTCCTTCAAGTGATATGAATCCACCTATATCTACTTGTTGTGCAGCCAGAATACCCACCAGGGAGCCCTGGCTGTGTCCGGCAATAATGACGTCGGAAAACGAGCCGTCCTGTTTTAAGAAACGGACAATAGCCACTGCGTCCTTTACGTAATCGGAGAAACGGAGGTCTTTTTCACCGGTGAGCAGCGCAGCACTTTTGCCTATGCCTCGCTTGTCATAGCGAAAGCTGGCTATGCCATGGGCAGCCAGGGAATCCGCCAGCATTTTATACGTGTTGGCTTGCAACGCCATTCCTACATTGCCATCCCGGTCCACAGGGCCCGAACCCGGAATAATCAGGACTACCGGAACCTTATTGTGGTGTTTTTCCGGCAAAAGGAGCGTGCCGGCAACTGTTCCGCCTTCCACCGCTATGGTGGTGTCGGTTTCATTGGGACGGGAGGTTTTCTCTTTTTTAGGAATAATGTTTCTGACGAAATACCCTACCAGTTGTTCCTGGTCGTTGAAGGTCAGGGCTAAAAGAATCTCTGCCTTTTCAAAGTTGCAATGGGTCATCCAGATACGTACACTATCGCGTGCGGTTAACGCCATTTTGCCAATATCTTGATATGCTCCGTAGCTGTTGATGTACTTGTTCCAGATTGTTTTTAACATTTGGGGAGATACCCGTGGACGGATGGCTGGCGCGAAATATTCCCAGGCTTTTTGGTACTGCCCGTTTGCGTTCAGCTTTACAAATGTTCTTGCTTTTGCTGAATCCGACTGCGCGCGGATGGCTCCGGCGAAACAGCATAAGAACAGCAGAATACCCGCTACTTTTTTCATCCGAAATGTTTTTAGGGCAGCCGAAAACTAAACGCCTGAAGGGCTTTTTATCCCCCCGCTTTTTACCTTTGCGCTTTCAGCGGTCAGCCGAGTTCAATATCAAAATGCACCAGTTCAATAAATCGCCGGATCCGGTTTTCAATATCTGATTCCGTAATTTCCTTTAATTTATCGGTGCCGAATTTTTCCACACAAAAAGAAGCTAAAGCAGAGCCTACGATCACCGCGGTTTTCATGTTTTCAAAGGAGGGGTCATCAGTGCGAGCCAGGTGCCCCATAAATCCACCGGCAAACGTATCTCCGGCACCGGTGGGATCAAAAACTTCTTCCAACGGCAGGGCAGGGGCGTAAAATGCTTTGTTCCCATAAAACAGCAGGGCGCCATGTTCTCCTTTTTTGATCACGAGATAACGGGGCCCCATTTCAAAGATTTTCTTAGCGGCCTTCACCAGGGAGTGCTCCTCGCTCAGCTGGCGCGCTTCGCTGTCATTGATCAGCAAAACGTCTACTTTGGCGATCACTTCTTTTAGTTCATCCATGGCCGTATCCATCCAGAAGTTCATGGTGTCCAGTGCGATCAGCTTAGGACGGTTTTTCATCTGGGCAATAACGCTCAGTTGTACCGAGGGGTTCAGGTTCCCCAGGATCAGGTAATCATCCTGCTGGTAGCTTTCCGGTACTTTAGGCTCAAAATCAGCGAGCACGTTAAGTTCGGTGACCAGGGTATCCCTGGTATTCATATCCAGGTGATATTTGCCGGCCCAATAAAATGATTTTTGATCCTTTTTTATTTCTACCCCTTCCAGGCGCGCGCCCCTGTCGGCTAAGGCCTTCATTTCGGTTTCAGGGAAATCGCCTCCCACTACAGAGACAATATCCACGGGATAAGTGAAATTCGCAGCGGCCCAGGCGATGTAGGTAGCCGCTCCACCAATGATCTTATCGGATTTTCCGAAGGGGGTTTCAATATCATCAAAGGCCATAGAGCCTACTACTGCGAGCGCCATATATTTTTATTTTTTGAAGTTTTAAATAAGCATGCAAATTAACAAGTATTTGAGGAACTACCTACTTCGGGCAGCATAACATTATAAGCTGATGAATAAAAAAACAGCTGATTGTTTCTCCTGCATCGCAGGAAAAGTTTATGATTTATGGATTTCCGAGCTCTCGTGGAAGGTAATTTCCGGATGGTTTTGTTTTTCCGTATTTAAGAACCATTCGGATTGCGCCAGGTAAACCAGGTGATCGTCTTTGTCTTCCACGATATTGCTTTGTTTGAAGCGGATGAATGCTTCAACCGCTTGTTTTTCTCCTGTTATCCAGCAGGCTTTGTAAAAAGGCAGCGAATTAAAATGACAGGACGCGCCATATTCCTGTAACAGGCGGTACTGGATCACTTCAAATTGCAATTCCCCTACGCAACCGATGATCTTGCGGTTGCCGCCATGCTGGGTGAACAATTGGGCCACCCCTTCGTCCGTCAGCTGACGGATTCCTTTTTCCAGCTGTTTGGTCTTCAGCGGGTCCTTGTTGATCAGTTCCTTAAACAATTCCGGGGAAAAACTCGGGATGCCGGTGAAATAGAAATCCTCTCCTTCGGTCAGGGTGTCTCCGATCTTGAAATTACCGGTATCAAACAGTCCCACCACATCCCCCGGGAAAGCTTCTTCCAGGACATTTTTTTCCCTGGCAAGAAAGGTATAGGGATTGCTGAAGCGTACTTTTTTATTCAATCTGACATGATGATAAAAGGCATTGCGTTCAAAAACTCCAGAACAAACCCTTAGGAATGCGATGCGGTCGCGGTGGCGGGGATCCAGGTTAGCATGTATTTTAAAAATAAAGCCGCTGAATTTTTTCTCAAGGACGTCCACTTCCCGTACGCTGGTTTCCCGGCTTTGTGGTTTGGGAGCAATGTGGATGAAGGTGTCCAGTAATTCCTTTACCCCAAAATTATTTAATGCGCTTCCGAAAAATACAGGAGCCAGCTTGCCTGCCAGGTAGCTTTCCTTGTCCAGCGGATCATACACCCCTTCTATCAGCTCGACATCTTCCCTCAATTGTGCCGCATCTGTTTCCTCAAAATATTGGTCGACCTCTTCACTACTCATATCCGGCAAATGCACTTCTTTTTGCTCGGTAGGCTTTACGCCGGGTTCAAAAGGGATATACGTTTTATTGTACAAATTATAGACACCTTTGAAGTCCCTTCCCATATTTACCGGCCAGGTGAGCGGACGCAGCTGAATAGCAAGTTTCTCTTCGAGTTCATCCAGCAGGTCAAATGGGTATTTCCCGTCGCGGTCCATTTTGTTGATGAAGATCATCACCGGTGTATCCCGCATGCGGCAGACTTCCATCAGGCGGGCCGTTTGTTCTTCCACTCCCCTCATGTTATCTATGACCAATACGACACTGTCTACTGCCGTGAGCGTCCGATACGTGTCTTCCGCAAAATCTTTGTGGCCCGGTGTATCTAAAAGGTTGATCAGCGTGTTCTCATACTCAAAGCTCATCACAGAAGTGGCCACAGAAATGCCGCGCTGTCTTTCAATTTCCATAAAATCGGAAGTCGCGCTTTTTTTGATTTTATTGGATTTTACGGCGCCGGCCGTCTGTATCGCACCGCCAAACAGCAGCAACTTTTCGGTAAGCGTAGTTTTACCTGCGTCCGGATGGGAGATAATGGCGAAAGTCCTCCGCTTGTTGATTTCGTTAATATATTTAGGTGCCGGCTTTTCTGCTGTTTTGAGTTGATCCATAATTGAAAATAAGGGGGCAAAGGTACGAAGAAGTTGGTGGAATGATGAGGGGACATAAATACCGGTTGAAACGTTTTTCAGCAGCTAATCGACCTGCACTCTTTTCATCAATCTTCTTTCTCGTTTGGTTTTGGCCCCGGCGTACGGAAGGGTTTTCCGCCTTTCATGCTGAATAACACATCCCGCAGCTTTAAAACCCGTACCTCGGGGAAAAGCTTTCTTTCCGACTGGGCATAAGCCACCATCGTAAAAACCAGTACGCCGCCGAAGGTATTGCCTAAAAACACGGGGAGCCAGAACTCTGAAGCCAGTATGCCCAGTTCGGTTAGAGAATGGTGGTAAAAGCTTACGAAAAAGACCTCCGCTGCGGCGGTGACCACGTGAAAAAGCCGGCAGGCGGCAATGGTAAAGAAGACGAAGTAAACAATTACAAAGCGCGTGATCGTATCCTGGGAGGCCATGCCGACCCAGATTACGCCTGCTACCAGCCACCCTGCAAAAAGCGCCCGGAAAAATATATCCCACCAGGACAGCTCAAGGGCGTGGTTGACAAAGTTCAGCGCGGCGTCAATAGCTTCGGGCGAGAGTACCTGCGTATGCGCCAGCACGAGTGTTCCCAGGGCGGCGCCAAGCACGTTGCCAAAAAGTACAATACCCCACAAACGCAAAAGCAGGGGAATGCCCGCCAGGCGGCTCAGTACCAGCTTAACCGGGGGTAATGTGTTTTCCGTGTAAAGCTGGTAGCGACCTAAAATGATGTAGAGAAACCCGATGGGATAGAGCAGCGCACCGAGGAAACCGTTATCCGGGAACTGGGCGACTCCAACAGCATGCCCGATTAAGGTAAGAACAATGGCGAAGCCGGCAGTGAGCCCGCTAAAGAACAGCGTTACCGGCTTTTCCGATATTTCCTCGTCGGCAGACGCAATGAGCCGCTGTTGAATTTCCTCCCAGGAAAAACGATCGCCTACGGCCCATCCCTCTTTAGGGACACCTGAAGCGGCCCGGTCATCCTGCACCTTTTGCGCCTTAGTGGCATTTCTTTTTTTTCTCACAATCTACCTGCTGCAACAATCAGGCTAAATTGATGGCTGAAATGGGGACAATGGTAAGAAATTTGTATCTTAGTCCACCATTAGCTTAAATATATAGAAAAACAGACATGCCCCAGCCTCCTAAGGTAAAACATATAGCCATTGCCGGTAACATTGGCGCAGGAAAGACAACACTCACCGAATTATTGTGTAAACATTTCCACTGGACGCCACAGTATGAGAATGTAGAGGATAATCCCTATATCTTTGATTTTTATGAGGATATGCCCAGATGGTCCTTTAACCTCCAGATCTATTTTCTCCATCACCGGCTGCGGCAGCTGCTGGCTATCCAAAATGGGGATCAGACCATCGTTCAGGACCGCACGATCTATGAAGACGCGCAGATATTCGCCCCCAATTTACATGACATGGGTTTGTTGAGTAAGCGGGACTTTGATAATTATTTTGAGTTTTTTCAAACGCTGAAGTCCATGGTGAAACCACCGGACCTGCTTATTTATCTAAAGGCTTCCATACCCACGCTGGTAGATCATATTGAAAAACGAGGCAGGGAATATGAAGAAAACATCCGGCTGGATTACTTAAAGCGGCTTAACCGGTACTACGACAAATGGATTGACAGCTATACAGAAGGGCCGCTGATCATCGTGGATATCAACAAAAACCATTTCGATCAGAACCAGGAAGACCTGGGGGAGATTATCACCCGGGTGGAATCGAAGATTCATGGTCTTTTTTAAGTGCTGGCAAGGGTACCTCAAATTAAGCCTGCAATCTTGGAGGTCGAAATGCCGGAAAGGTATTCTGCCACAATCCTAGTCCATAAAGGAATTTTTAAGCGGGACGGACGGCCTATTTCAGGTTATGAAAGACCTTCTGCACGTCATCATCGCTTTCCATGAGATCGATCAATTTGAGTACCTCATCGGCCTGGTCATCCGGTAGTTCAACCGTTGTCGTGGGTATCCATTCCGAATCGGCATTGATGGGTTCTATTCCTTTTTCTTCCAGCGCTTTTTGCATGTTGCCAAAATCGTTGAAAGCACAGCGTATAACCAGGTTACCCTCGCTGTCTTCCCCCAATTCCTCCAGTCCTGCATCGATTAATTCAAGTTCAAGCATTTCCGGATCCAATCCTTCGGGGTTTAACTTAAAAACGCCCATGCGGTTAAACATGAAACTTACGCTGCCGCTATTGCCCAGGCTGCCGTTTCCTTTGTTAAAGTGAGCCCGTACATTAGCTACGGTTCGGGTATTATTGTCTGTGGCTGTTTCTACCAGTACGGCTACCCCGTGCGGTGCATAGCCTTCGTACAGGATTTCCGCGTAATCGGAGGTGTCTTTACTCACTGCCCTTTTGATCGCCGCGTCAATCCGGTCTTTAGGCATGTTAATAGCCTTGGCGTTTTGTATGATACGACGGAGCGTCGGGTTGTTTTCCGGGTCTGGTCCTGATTGTTTTACGGCGATGACGATCTCTTTCCCAAAGCGAGTGAATTGTTTGGCCATCCGGTCGTAGCGAGCGAACATCTTAGCCTTTCGAACCTCAAATATGCGTCCCATACAAAAAGATAAAGATAATTAATAAGACAAGTGATATAAGGCAAAAGTAAGGAAATTCCTGTTCTTAATAGAGGTGTGGATATAGCAATGTCTCTATTTTTTAGGTAAGTTAAACAATTCGTTTAAATTTTATTAAACTACTGATTTTGATACAAGTTTTGATGCCTTGGTACTAAACGAAGATAATCCTCCCCACTCAGCTATTGCGGCATCCTCACTTGCCGCATCAAGAGTAGAAATATCTTTAATGTTTACTTTCCCCTCCTCTCTGCTAAAATAATAAGTATTGACTCTTTTTTCTTTTAAGATATGTTCAAATATTATATGGAGTTCGGTATTTTTCTTCAAATCAAACAGATTAAATAGCACTTCGCTCTCCGTCCCCGATTCTTTTAGTAGCTTTATAGCCCAGGCAAATTCAAGCAGGACTGGAGAGTGAGTAGATAAAATTACTTTGTATCCTCTGTTCATTAAGTCCATCACCTGTAGTAAAACGGACGTGATTCCCTGAGGGTGTAATCCCGTTTCGGGTTCTTCAATAACTACGTAGGTTAGATTATTTTTTCTTTCGCTACTCGGACAAGAACACAACAAATAAAAACTCAATAATAAAGGCATAAATTCCTTTTGTCCTGCTGACCAGGCCATATAGGCGATACTCGATTTACCGGTTTTAAGTTTGAATCGTTTTTTACCTGTTTTGTCAATAAGGATTTTTGCATCGTGGAAAATGCTTCCATTAAAGGAATTAAGCAATGATTCATTTAACCGGTGGGGGGATGGGAAAACGGGGTCACTTTTACTTCTAAATCCACTTTCCAGAAAGCGCCTGAGTGATTCACTAAAATGTTTTAACACGTAAGGAACACCATCTTCGTAGTCGGAGAAGTACCTTGGCCAGCCGTTCTGCAAGCATACGACTCGTTGGGCTGGAATGTAAAAAAGCCGCTCAGTGGATTCTTCGGGAATTTCATTGTTGAGCAGAAACTGATCATCAATCTTTTTCGAATCGCAAGTGATAACTGTTTCTTTTCTCCAAATGTCAGCCATCCCTTCTCCAAAATAACGCTCCATTATTTCGCTTACGTTGTCCCCCCAAATATATCCGTATTGCTCCAATGTTTGGCTAATATGATCTTTATCAATTAACAATTTTAATAATTGTAAATATATACTTTTGCCATTAGCTTGGGGGCCAACTAACAGCGTTAAGTCCCCTAGGTTAACTTCTCCGGTATTTATAGGGCCGAACGATTTTATTCCGATACGATTCATATCACTTATTCTTTCTTCGCCTTCATATTAATCTGATCAAGCACAAACTTAATGATTATTTGGACATCTACATCAATTAGGCTCGCAAATCTCATAAGTTCGTTTATTGTGAATTCCCGTGGGTTCGATACCTTTCTCTTAAATGTATAAAATGGAATTCCTAATTCATCTCCCAAAGGACTGAGATTAAAAATGGCAAAGATATGTTTGAAACTTTTAATCTTACCTGTCTCAAACTCATTTTTTAATGAATTAAGTTTGTGCTCTCTCTTTTCCGCTTTTTCTAATTGTTTTTCTGAAAGATCAGCAGTTTTTGCCTTCATTCTTCATGATTTAAGTGGAAAAGTACTCTGAACTGCTTAATAATCAGTATTTTAATTAATAAAATCAGTTTACTACTTAAAAATATTATTAAAAAAGTTAGAATTCTAAGTTTTATTTGTATATTTGCATTAATCCTGTTCATTTAAACGGATGAACATTCTATTTATATAGAGAAATAGTTAACTTGCGATTCTTCATAAACTAATTTGAAGCATTCGCTTAGAGTCTCGATTTGAAACCTCGGAAATTTCATTCCTGCGAGATGATAGGTAGAATGCCCACGCTACGGCGTGGGCACACTTATTCGCAGGAGGGCCTCCGAGGGCCTCAAATCGGTAAGTGGCCTGCGCCTTTTTAATTGAAACTTGCAGACTTCACTTGCCACTTGAAGGAAATTAATTGCTAATTGCAAAGCTTCCGCCCATGTCTATTTATGTTTATCACCATGAACTGCACCTGCTGCAATCTCAATTCGCTAAAAAGCCGAAAAAGCCGATATAGG
>CAYXRN010000106.1:0-11210 GCA_964467635.1 uncultured Chitinophagaceae bacterium
CGTTATTGTTTTGTTTAAGCTGAAAATTAATTTGTGTAGTGGCAGGAACCGGATAGACTTTTAGGATTTTCTCTTTTTCAACCTTTTCCTGGTGGGTAAAATGCCCCTCACCATACTTCCCCTGAGCGCTTAGTGAAAACGCGCAGGTAAGCATAATAAGGAGGAAAAAGGTCAATTTCTTGTACATGACACTCAAATATAAAGAATTTTTAGCAATTATCCAATATTCTCATAATTTTTCTTAAGAGATAACGTTTGCAAAATTAAAACAAAAGTTGAGCCAAATATGCAAAAGGAAGCGGTTTATTAAAATTTTAACACTTTTAGTTTTCTTACCGCACCGTCAAACGGTTTATCCCTGATTTCGCCCGCTGATCAAGCGTTTCTTTATACTCTTCATTCGGCATACCCAGACATTGCTTAAAGCTGGCAATCGCTTTTTCTTTTTCTCCGCGCTTTTCATAGATAAACCCCATTTGAAGCGCGGCACGCGCCGCATAATATTCGGGGAGTTTTTGCCCTCCGGCAATTGCTGCTTTATACAAAAGCAGCGCCTGATCCTCCTGTCCCATTTCATCCCGGATGCGGGCAAGAAAATAGGAATATTTCACTTTATTCTCCAAAACATGGTAATCTTTTACCGATTTGGTCAAGAGCTTCTGCAGCGCTTCTTCAAAATACCCCCCTGTAAACAGCAAGCGGGCCTGCAAAATGACCGGTTCCGGCCACTCGCCCGACTTGACCTCCCGCATGGCCACTTTATCCGCATCCGCTACCTCGCTGCCACGGGACAGTACCCGCTTGCGGTACTCCTCCGCTGCCGGGCGGTTCCCTTTCAGGTAGTAAGCGGCGCTGATTTTATACAAGGCGTCCTTGGCATACAACTGCCCTTTGTAATTATCCAGGAACCTTTTAAATTCCCGTATGGCCCCATCCAGGTTTAAATGGTACATATAAGCAGTTGCGAGTTCATAATGCATGACCGGGAGGTCCATATAGGAAGGATTGGCCTGCCGCTGCTTCAATATTTCCATCGCTCTTGCGGCGGAATGATCATTCAGGTAAAGATTGGCCGCCATAAAGGCATATAAAGCATTGTTTTTTAAGTCAAGGTTCCTGTTTTTGATCACCGCGATGGCCTTATCCGGCTGGTGCTTCAGATAAAAGATCATATAAACATAATAGAACACCGCCTCCTGTTTAAAAAAATCCCCTTCGGGATGCTGCTTATTAAGGAAAGTATGCATCAAGTCGAGACCCTCGACAATACTACCGTTTTTAAACCCCAGTAAACGCGTGGCCCAGCGGTAATTGGCCGGTATGCTTCCCACCAGGGCCTTCATAGGGCCCAAGACGATCTTATTGGGACCGAAATCAGGAAATTTTTTTTGGTTGTCAATGATTTGCAGGTAGGCGCGACGGATATCCCAAAAAGCACTGACCTTATCGCCGAATTTATATTTGCAGGCGCCGGTTTGTAAATGGACTATTGATTGAAGGAACAGATAATAAGGAGAACTCGTTGGCCCCGATTTAAGCTGGGCCAGGCGCTTTTCATTTCCTGACAAATAGGCGTCGTAGTCCCCGGCGTCTCCGTTGAACAACAGTTTGAAAGCAGCGATGTAATTTTCCAAAAAATAGGGCACTAAATTATCCGGATGGGTTTTGCGCTCCCGCTCGATAAGCCGTTGCGCGTTTGCTACTTTGAGTTGGATAATATGGTGGTAGGCCAGCTGGCAGTTTTCATTAAAATCAAATGCGGGCTGCGCCGTCAATTTTACGGCAGAAAGCAGCACTAACGCTAACACTAAACAGGGCCTCAGAAACGAAAGCATAAAATAATTTTCCGCGGATATCGAACTTCCTTATAAAACAACAAAGGACACCCATTGTTGAGTGTCCCTGCCTAAACGCGATTAGAAATCCTTATTTCTTAATTTCAACGGCTTCAAATAATTCCGGATCCACCAAAATGCGCCCGCAGTTTTCACAGGCGATAATCTTTTTGCGCTGGCGGATTTCCGCCTGTACCTGGGGAGGTATGGCGTTAAAGCAACCCCCGCAGGAATCCCTTTCGATACTCACAATAGCCAGCCCGTTTCTGTAGGTGCGGCGGATTTTTTCATACGCGGTAAGCAAGCGTGGCACCACATCGGCGCGTGCTTTCTTAGAGCGGTCTTCCAAGGCCTTCTCTTCCTCCTCGGTCTCGCCAATGATCTTTTCCAGCTCTACTTTTTTGTGCTTCAGGTTGCTCTGGCGGTTTTTAAGCGCCTTTTGCGCCAGCTTTTTGGTTTCTTCCTTTTGTTTGATCTTTGCCGTGGCTTCGCGGATCTGTTTTTCTGCATATTGAATTTCCAGTCCCTGGTGCTCAATCTCCTTGGAGATGGCTTCAAATTCACGGTTGTTTTTTACATTATCCTGCTGCGTCTCATATTTTTTAATGAGTGCTTCCGCGTTTTTAATCGCTTCCTTTTTTTCCGTAATAAAGGCCTCAATGCCTTGTATTTCCGCGTCAATATTGGTTAAGCGGGTATTGAGCCCTTCCAGCTCGTCTTCCAGGTCATTGACCTCCATGGGCAGTTCTCCACGTAAAATAGCAATTTCATCCAATTTGGAGTCAATTTTCTGGAGCCTTAACAAGGCAGCCATCTTTTCTTCTACGGAAAACTCTTTCGATTTTGCTGTTGCCATATCGCTTAGTGAAGATAATTTATTGGATTCGTACGAATATTCGACTTTAAGGGTGCAAAAGTAGGAAATTTTTCAGTAATTATCCGGTGAAAAATATCTACGGTAAACTGTTCACTCTCAAAATGGCCGATATCAGCTATAACAATTTGATTTTCAGCGTCGAAAAATTCATGGTATTTAAAATCCGCGCTCACAAAGATATCCGCCCCCGCCCGTATAGCGCTGTTCAGTAGAAAACTTCCGGCGCCTCCGCAAACAGCCACTGTTTTTACTTTTTTGCCTCGAAGCGGTGTATAGCGAATGCCATCGGCCCGCATTTGCTTTTTTATCCGTCCTAAAAATGTCATTTCCTCCATGGGCTCGGCCAGGCTGCCGATCATTCCGCTGCCTACGCCGGCGTGGGAGTTCTGTAAGGCCACGATATCAAATGCCGGTTCTTCATAAGGATGGGCGGATTTCAGCGCGGCTACAATCGCTTTTTGCTTTACCCCTGGAAACATGACCTCTATTTTTACTTCCGGTTCCCTATGTCTTTCTCCCGGATTCCCCACAAAGGGATCAGCTCCCCGACCGGCTTTAAAGGTTCCCTCCCCTTTGATGTTAAAGCTGGCTTCGCTGTAGTTCCCGATATGTCCGGCACCCGCCTGAAAAAGTGCCGCACGTACCTGCTCTGCCTGCGCATGGGGTACAAAAGTATAGAGTTTGTTCAACAGGCCGCTTTTCGGGGCTAAGATCTGTGGACCTTCAACCCCCAAGCGATCGCAGATCATTTTATTAACTCCCTGCGCCACATTATCCAAATTGGTATGGGCAGCATAGAGGGCGACATCGTTTTTCAAAGCTTTAATGACGGTGCGTTCGACATAATTGCTTCCCGTTAGTTTTTTCAGGCCTCTAAAAATAACGGGGTGATGGGCTATGATCAGGTTGCACTTTTTTTCTACCGCTTCCTCTATCACCTGTTCGGTGATATCGAGCGTCAATAAAATACCTTTTACCTCCCAACCGGCATGGCCGGTGAGCAGCCCCGCATTGTCGTAGGATTCCTGATAGGCAGGCGGAGCGTAATCCGCCATGCAACGAATAATCTCTTGAATTTTCATAACACAAATGTAACATTAATGTATAGGAAATCCACTTGCGGCCTGCCCGATACAGCGCGCTCTGTAAAGGCTGACCTACAGGTATCCGGCCCAAGCGATCGTCCCACATGACGGCGATGTCAGAAGCGCCTGCTCCGGCCTGTCTGGGCAGGCCACCCGGCCGGCACATGATCCGGGAATGGGGAACAAAAAAGCAAAATTCGTACTGAACCGCTGGAAACTTGCCCAATATTCTTCACTTTTGCATCAATAACCACTAAAACACAAAAGGCCCATGAAAAGGTACGATGACTATACACTGAAAATGCAAAAAATAGCAGATGTGCGTAATGCCGCAGCCCTCCTCAACTGGGACGAGGAAACCTACCTGCCTGAGAAAGGAGCCGCCTTCAGGGGAAGGCAACTCGCTACCCTTTCCACCCTGGCCCATGAGCTTTTTGTGGAAGAATCTTTGGGAAAACTGTTGCAGGATTTGGCCGGTGATCATTCCCTTGATGCAGTACAAAAAGGCAACGTCACCAAAACACTGGAAGACTACGAAAAGAATAAAAAGTATACTTCCGACTTTGTCCACAGGCTTTCGGCTACGACCTCCAAAACCTATCACGCCTGGATACAAGCCAGAAAGGAAAATGATTTTGACTGCTATGAACCGGCCCTCGAGGAGATGATCGCACTGAAAAGACAGGAAGCTGAACTCTTGGGCTATGAGACGCATCCCTATGATGCCCTGCTTGATGATTACGAAAAAGGAGCGACGGTAAAAATGCTGGACGACATTTTTAAAAATGTCGTTATTGAATTAAAGCCTTTTGCCGACAAAATACTAGCGCAGCCCCCGGTCGACGACAGCCTGCTGCATCAGCACTTTGATCAGGATAAACAATGGCAATACGGCCTTCGGTTGCTGGAAGCCATGGGATTCGATTTTAAAGCAGGCCGCCAAGACATTTCTGAACATCCTTTTACGACCAGTTTTAATGCACAGGATGTGCGGGTCACCACACGTATAGATGAAAACGATTTCGCCAACATGGCCTGGAGCTGTATTCATGAAGGCGGCCATGCCTTATATGAGCAGGGATTGCCCATAGGGCAATATGGCCTGCCGGCCGGGGAAGCAGCCTCCCTTTCTATCCACGAATCACAATCCCGCCTGTGGGAAAATAACGTGGGGCGGAGTATGAATTTTTGGAAGTATCATTATAAGGAACTAAAAAATACGTTCCCCGAACAATTGGCAGCGAAAAGCATTGATCATTTTTATCACGCCATCAATAAAGTGCAGCCTTCCCTTATCCGGACGGAATCAGATGAAATAACCTACCATTTTCACATACTGATCCGTTATGAAATAGAAAAGCAGTTAATCGCAGGAGATTTGTCAACTAAAGATTTAAGAGAAGCTTGGAACACCCTGTATAAAAAGCATTTAAATATGGATGTTCCCGATGACCGCCAAGGGGTGCTGCAGGATATACACTGGAGTCATGGCAGTTTTGGTTATTTCCCCACCTACACGCTGGGCAGCTTTTATGCGGCACAGTTTTATAAAACTGCGCAGCATCAGTTGATGGACCTGGATGATCAGATCGCTTCAGGACAACTGTCCGGGCTGCTCGGTTGGTTGCGGGAGAACATCCATCGTCATGGCAGCCTGTACCGTTCTGAAGCACTGTGTCATAAAGTGACCGGAGAACATTTGAATTTTAAATATTTCATGGCCTATGTAAAAGAGAAGTATGGCGGAATATACGAGATCGGTTAATCACTTTTTAAGGCGAGTGAATTTTATCTGCTGAGGCAGATAAACCGCTAAATGAAAAACGGTAAACGGGTCTACGCAAAGAATGCAGGGAGGAAATCCCTTTTGTCCTATGCAGCGCCTGCAGCCGGAACAGCGCCACCATTTACCTTTCGGAAATCTATTTGTTCTTTTGACCGAGGAGCTATACTTTTGGCTTAAATTATTCTTATCAGATGAAGCGATTTTTCTTAGTGTTAACGGCCATGGCCCTGCTTGGAACTTTTCGACCCGCTCAGGCCCAGACCGAAAAAGGCAACCTGATGTTGGGAACACAAGTGGCCAACATCGGCGCCACCTTTCAAAATCACAGCAACAGTTTCAATTTCGAAGTAACGCCTTCCGCCGCGTACTTTATTGAAAACAACCTGGCTCTGGGTGCCATGCTTACCCTGGGCTTGTCTACATCCGAAAATGAAGGCACCACCTTCAGCTACGGCCTCGGCCCCTGGATGAGGTATTATTTTGCTACCCCTGAAGAGTTCAGCTTTTCCTCCCATACGGCTTTTTTCATAGATGGTTTTGTGGGGTTCCAAGGCGTTTCACAAAGCAAAGGAGGAGGAAGTACCAATGGATTAGGCATACGGATCGGCCCTGGTCTTTCCTATTTCATCACCCCTAATATTTCATTGGATGGCGCCTTAAATTATAACCTGGTGCTTGGTTTTGGCGATGCAACAACCATCAATAGATTAGGCATCAATGTGGGGTTCCAGATATTTTTACCGGCACATGGCCTGAGAGAAAAATATGAGCGTGGCGATCTGTAACCATCACCCGATCTGTGCTTATTATGCTGCAGCAACTGGACATAAGAAATTACGCGATCATAGACGAAGTATCGGTCTGCTTTTCCCACGGGTTAAACGTAATTACCGGGGAGACCGGCGCGGGCAAGTCTATCCTGCTGGGCGCTTTGTCGCTGATCCTGGGCAACCGGGCCGATAACAACGCGCTGCGAGACCGGCATAAAAAAGCGATTATCGAAGGCATTTTCAAGCTGCCTGACCATGGGGAAATCACCTCCTTCTTTGAAGAAAATCAACTGGATCATGCCACCGAAAGCATTATCCGTCGGGAAATAACGCCATCGGGGAAATCTCGCGCGTTTATCAACGACACGCCGGTCAACCTGCAGCAGCTTTCCCTTTTTGGCGCCCTTTTGGTAGATTTACATCAACAGTTTGACACCCTGCAACTTGGTCAAGCCGATTTCCAACTCAACATACTGGATCTGCTGGCGGGCCATAAAAAAGAGCTGGAAGCCTATCAAAAGCAATATCAACAATATGTAAACAGCAAAAAGCAGCTGGAAGCGTTGGAAGAAAAAGCGCACTCCCTCTCCAAGGAAACGGACTACGACCGTTTTCTGCTGGATGAACTGGAAGAAGCGGGTTTTTCGGAAAACGAACTTGAGGACCTCAACAGCGAGCTGCAAACCCTGTCCCATACCGAAGACCTCAAACGCGGGCTAAACGCCGCCGCCTCGCTGTTGGAATCTGATGATGGGGATGTGATCTCCCGCTTGCGGGCCGCACAAAATCATTTAGAGTCACTGAGCTCCTTTCATAAGAAGCTGCCCGATTTGCTGGAAAGGCTGGCCTCCGTACAGATTGAGCTGCAGGACATCGCCGGAGAACTACAACAGATCGATGAGACCATTGACTACGATGACGAACGCGTCCAGTTCCTGCAGGAGCGAATAAATACAGGCTACAGGTTGCTGAAAAAACACAACCTTAAAACCACCGGCGACCTGCTGGAGTTACAAACCGGCTTACAACAAAAGCTCGATGAATCGGAACATCTGGATGAAACATTGGCAGAAGCCCGCGAAGCCTGTGAACGCCGGGAAAAAGAAGCGCAGCAGCTCGCAGACGGCCTTACCGCTGGGCGGCAAAAACAAATCCAGCCTTTCCTGAACGGGCTTCACCAGTTGTTGCAGCGTGTAGGCATGCCTAATGCGCGCATGAAAGTCGTATTGGAAAAAGACCAGTTGAAAGCAACCGGGCAAGATACAGTCTCTTTTGGATTTGACGCCAACAAAAGCGGACGCTTCCTCCCGGTAAAAAAAGTAGCTTCCGGCGGAGAACTCAGCCGGCTGATGCTCTGCATCAAATCCATGATCGCCGACACAGGAGCGCTGCCGACCCTCATCTTTGATGAAATAGAAAGCGGTATCTCCGGCGAAGCGGCCCGTCAGGTCAGCCTCATTCTCGGTGGTCTGGCAACCGCTCACCAGGTGATCTGTATTTCTCACCAGCCCCAGATAGCGGGGAAAGCCCATACCCACTTTCAAGTGTTTAAATCAGAACAGAAAGGCCAGGTGACTACCGCGATCCGGAAACTCGCTAAAGCGGAACGCATACAGATCATAGCAGGCATGCTCAGTGGCGATGCACCTACCTCTGCCGCGCTTAAAAACGCCAAAGAGCTAATCGAACGATAACAGAGGACCTCGTGGCCGTTAACGGTGGTCAACCATTTTCATCAGCACATGTCCTTTTTTATCATACCGCAAATTTAAATCCGGCTGGCCGTCAAGTTCTACTTCATACATGTCCTCTTTCTTCTCCGGTTCTATGCGGGTAACATCACCGATCTTGTAGTCGGGATAGTCCTTTTTTATTTTCTCAACAACATCCGAAGGCAATGCGCCGGCGGTAATTTCAAAGGCATGTTTAATTAACGCTCCGGCCTCAGAAAAGTAGGCTTTATGGTCTTCCTCTCCCTGCTCAAAAGAAACTTCGTAAGCACCGTTTTCTTCTGCGTTTTCCATTTCTTTTTCCCATTCCATGTCCGAAGCATTCTTAAATTTTTCAGCAAAAGCGGCTTGCACCTTAGGCGGAACCTCCCTGCCGGGGATCTCATAAGTGTGTGAAATTAATTTACCATCCGATGTAAAGACGGCGTGATGTTCGACATCGCCTACTTCAAAGGAAGCCCGGTAATCGCCATACACCACTTCCCATTCGACGTCCCTGGCCTGGGAAAAATTTTGAGAGAAGTCGGATAAGACGCCCTGAGGGACGTTCTTTGGAGAAACATCATGTCCCTGTGCCTGTAAGCCCGTCCCGATAAAAAGCAAAAGCGCCCCGAAAAGTAATGTTTTCATAACGCATGTGTTTGGTGAAGATGATATATTATAAACAAAAAAATACCATTAAGGTTCTGGCTTTTCGCAATTTGTCCGGTAATAAGAGCAAGAGCAACGCCAAACCTACTCCGGCTAAAAACGACGCAACAGCATGCGCTCAGGTTCAGATCCCGATCCGGTGCATACCGCCGCCCCCGATCAAGCACAAAAACAGGGCGAAGAAATACCGCTTTCACATTCGATACTTTTCAATGAATAACCTCGCTGGCTGTCAGACAAGAAACATGCCGCAAAATCAGGACGACCGCGCCTGTACACTGTCCGAACCCATCACCACCATATCACGCTATAAAGTGCAGCCTAAATGAGTACACCCGGTTTTGAAATAAATAGGCTAATATTCCGTTGTTAGAACGTACCCATACCGGATACTATATTTTTTTATACTTTCGCACGTAAATTTGTTTATGGCCAGGCGAACCCGTATTTCTTCCAAAAGATCCAAACCTTCCTACATCATGTCCATTGTGGGCGTAGCGCTCGTTTTATTTCTTTTAGGCATCCTCGGTATCGTTATCATCCACGCGCAAAGACTCAGCACCTATTTCAGAGAGCACATAGAAATCCAGGTGATCCTTCAAAACAATACGTCCAAAGAAGACGCCCTTGCCCTGCGGGATTCCATTGCCCAAAGTCCATACGCCAAGTCGGTAGAATACATCAGCAAAGAACAGGCCGCCAAACAATTTAAAAAAGACTTCGGAGAAGATTTTGTATCCATTTTAAAATTCAACCCATTATACAGCAGCGTTAATCTAAAGGCTAACGCGAACTACGTTAACTCTGACAGCCTGAAAGTCATTGAAGATCATTTGATGGACAATGACATGGTGCGGGAGGTTTATTACCAGCGTACGCTGGTAGGCAAGCTGGATAAGAATGTGAGAAAGATCGGCGCCATCATTCTCGGGGTAAGCATTTTGCTGGGGCTGGTGGTGATTGTACTGATAGACAACACCATCCGGCTGGCCATGTTCAGCAACCGCTTCTTGATCAAGACCATGCAAATGGTCGGGGCCACCCGCTGGTTTATCGCCAAACCTTTTGATTTGCGCAGCATCGGTAATGGCATGCTAAGCGCACTACTGGCCATCGGCGGGCTAATAGCCGTCATGTATTACGCCCGCAACCAATTGCCACAATTAAAAGCCATTGCGGATACCCGCCTGACGATTTTACTGTTCATTGGTATGATAATCGTCGGTATTTGCATATCTTTGCTCAGTACACATCGCTCGGTGGTCCGTTATCTGAAGATGAAACTGGACGAATTATACTGAGTAGTATGATTTTCGAATAAAAAATTTTAAAGGGCATGAGCACCGGTAAAAATAAAAGTACGCCAACAAGAAGACAAGAATCTGCTCAAGAGGCCAAGGAAAGCCTTTTTCCTTTTACCCGGGAAAATTATGTTTTAATGATCATCGGTCTTGTGGTGCTCGTGATTGGCTATTTGCTCATGATCGGAGGCAAAAGTCCCGACCCCAACGCATTCTACCCTAAGGAGGTCTATAGCTTTCGGCGCATTACGCTTTCTCCCATCGTCATCATTATCGGCTTTTTAATAGAAATATACGCCATCATGAAAAAGCCCGGTAAAAACCATGCACAACGATAAAATACAGCATAGCTGCCGCCTGCAGCGATTTTTCCATTTATGACTATCGTACAAGCCATCATCCTTGCCATTGTTGAAGGACTTACAGAATTTCTACCGGTTTCTTCCACGGGACACATGATTGTCGTCAGCTCGTGGATGGGCATTGACGCGCTGGCTTTCACCAAGCTGTTTGAAATTGTCATCCAGTTGGGTGCGATACTGGCGGTAGTCGTACTTTACTGGCGAAAGTTTTTTGATTTCAGCCGGCTGGGCTTTTATAAAAAGATCATCATCGGTGTCATTCCCGCCCTTATTTTGGGGTATTTATTTGGCGACCAGATCGACCTGCTGCTGGAAAGCTCACTCATCGTAGGCATTATGTTGTTCGCGGGAGTAATTGTGCTGTTGTTTGTCGATAAATGGTTTAAAAAACCGACTGTGCACACCGAAAAAGAAATGACCTTGTTCCATGCGCTCCGAATAGGCTTTTGGCAATGTATTGCCATGATTCCCGGTGTCAGCCGGAGTGCGGCTTCCATTATAGGGGGAATGCAACAAAAGCTGACCCGCAAGCTGGCAGCAGAGTTTTCTTTCTTCCTGGCGGTCCCCACCATGGCTGCCGCTACCGGCTACAAATTATTACAGGCCTTTCAGGAACATCCCCATATGCTCTCCGACGGCCGGAACCTTCTCATCCTGCTTTTAGGAAACGTGGTCGCTTTTGTGGTAGCTCTGATTGCCATCAAATCTTTTATCAGTTACCTCCAAAAGCATGGTTTCAAATGGTTTGGCGTATACCGCATTATTGTCGGTTTGATCATCATTATTCTGGTACAGATGGGTTTTTTGAAATAA
>CAYXRN010000107.1:0-11174 GCA_964467635.1 uncultured Chitinophagaceae bacterium
GATTCTTTGTTTGTTCAATAGGTGAAGCATCACCAGAAACCATTCGTCAATACATGCTCACTCAAGGTTAGGTCTCTTACATCCCATCCACGTTCCGATGGGTGGGTTTTACGCTCCGTGAAATAAAAAAACCCTCATTCTGAGGGCTTTTTTATTAAATCAAATCCGTTTTATTGCTGAGCTTGTTCCCTTGCTTTTTTGGCCTTTTCGTAGGCCTCCATTTTCTTTTGGTATTCCTTCATTTGCTCTACATAACTGAGCACCTGAGGAGCTGCCGTATTATTGGGATCAATAGATAATGCTTTATTGGCATACTTACTGGCATTAGCCAGCTCTTTATCCTTCAAATAGTTTAAGGCCATGGTAGCATAAATATTAGCAGCTATCGCACTGTGTGCGTCTAATTCAAGCAGCTTATCTGCATATTGTTTCGCTTTTTCATAATTTTTCTGTGTCACAGCAACCTTTGCATCGTAGGAATAGATATTCGACAGCACGTCTTTTTTTTCTGCCTTCTCTTCCGGCTTTAGCTTACTGAGATATACGTCATAAGCCTCCGTAGCCAGTCCGACGAGTGCGGTGTCCTGCATTTGCAACGTCCGCGCTTTCATGTAATAGCCCGAAGTCTGCTCAGGATATTTATCAATAAATGTATCCCACGAACTCACAGCATCATCATAAGTTCCTATGCCATTCAGTGCCGCCCCATACTTAGACAATGCCCGGTAATAATAATCCCCCATGGTAATTTGATTGCTATCTGCTACCTCAAAGAGTTTTTGGAACCACAATTCTGCCGCTTTAAAGCTGTTGGATTCTCGTAAATCATTAGCTGTTTCCCGGATGAAAGCCACGTTCGTAGAAGTATCTGCATCTACAAACTTATTCAGGTATTTCAACTGCATTTCTTCATTACCTAACTTATCCATTATATCAGCATAGGTTTTGTAATCAAATGGAATCTCTTTGTCGTCTGGGGTACGTTCAAAGTAGGTATCCATATTTTTTTTGGCTGCAAGAGAATCACCCATTTTTAATTCACTCACTGCTATTAGTTTATATAGCCTGGTTCTTGTCTCTTCACTGATCGGTTTTGTCAAAAGCAGATTGGCGCTGTCTATAGCGGCTTGATAATTGTCCTGCAGATACAAAATATCCACATGGAGCACTCTTGCATTTAATTTGTCGTCCGTCTGCGCCATGTATTTATTTAAATATTCTTCAGCTTTTTTCAAGTCACGGATACGATAATACGTATAGAGCTGATACAATGCCGGTCCATAGTTGGGATCAGCATCTATGGCTTTTTGCCAGTTGAGCCTGGCCAGACTGTCCTGCCTTGCTCTGCTCCATAAATTTCCTAGCTCCATCGCTGCTTTAGCATAACTTGGATCTACACGAAGCGCAGACTGGTAATTAGTAGCAGCCTTACCACCCCCCGTGGGCAGGTTAACATACACATTACCAATAGCGGTATAATCCTCTGCCGTATACTCATATTTACGGTTATGCCGGTCGTCCTTGAATTCCTTTAATAAGTTCAACGCATACTGCTGATCCGCTTTCGGATCAAGCGCTGTAGCTTTTAAAATACCGCGTAAAACACTCATCTCACGGCCTTTGGACTCTTCCCATGCCTTTTGGAATTGTTGCTTGGCACCTTCGTAATTTCCTTTCAGTATCTCGATTCTTCCCAGCCCGACATAGGTCAACGGAAATTCATTTTTCCTAGCCACTTGCTTAGCCTTATTAAAGTTCTGTGCCGCTTCATCCAGGCTATCTACTTTAGTCTGCGCAATGCCCAGGTAGTAGTACACATTTTCATCAGGTTTGGAGGAAACCAGCGCTTTCAGCGTTTTCAAGGCGGATTGGGTATGCCCATAATATAAATCTTTCTTCGCTTCTTCAAGCGATTGGGAAAATACCGCCTGCCCCACAAAAAGCAACATAACGGCCATCAAACATGCTTTCATTTTCATCTTTACTGTTTTTAAATTAGCACTTATTTTTATTACTTGATTTCTGCTCTACGAATTTGAATGTTGAGGTTCAAAGGGAATAACCGATTCTTGCCAATGATCATCTGACCCTTATTTCCCCCGAGAAAGTTTGCAAATCCCGTGCCTAATCCATAATAGGGTTGACGCAGGATAAAATAAACGGTCCTTGTAAGCGGATAGCTTTTAAAGGCAATATATGCCTGATAGGGTTTGAAATAGTACTCCGCAAATTCGGGGTTTTCGGGATCAAAAGTAGGACTTTTACTTAAATAGTCATAGGTAGAATCCCCCATTATACTTACTACGTTTATTTTCTTCAAAAAACTTAAACCGGTTGAATCATATGGATTGGATACCCAGCTTACCCCTATCACGCCGAGCGCATTTTTATGATTCGCCACATAGTCTACGACCTGTTCGCTTCCGCCGGCAGCTTTGGCATCTTCCGGCAAGGGCTTTCCGTCGTTTATTGAATCTATTACAAAATGAACAAGGCTGGAATTTTGTTTATCGAATACAATTTCATAATTCCCCACGCTTGAATCTCCCGTCATCAAAGCCCGCACCTCCGACATCATCATCAGAGTGTCCTTATTGGCCGGGTTCACGATCAATGCTACCGCATCCCTGGCTATTGGCTTGCTTTCAATCGGTACTTTTAAATCCTTGAAATACTTTTCTTCTTCCGCATTAAGCGGGCGAGTAACTACGATAAGCGCCGCGCTGTCGTTTATCAAGTCCCGGAAACTCCGGCGCTCTGATACATAAGAAGGAATAATATTTGCTTCGGGGTGCAAATCTTCAAAAACAGCTATCTCGGTGTCTAATAAAGGCTTAAAAGATTCATCGACACTAATGTGAATTGTCCCGGATGTACGCGTGGTAGGAGGTTTTTTGCCTCCGTTACAAGCCCATCCGAATATGAGGAACACCAATACGATATATCTAACAGCCCTTCTCATCATCATTATTCAACCCTCAATATAAAAAAATATGGTATATACAAAATTAATAAATTGTTAAAAAATATGCTTGACGCCTCTATAAATACGGAAAATTCCATACGCAACAAATACTCCGGCAAGTATCCACAAGATAATCAACGAAGTTTCTATCTGAAAAGTAAATCCCAATTTTCTTGCCAACAATACCAATATCCCACAACAAATATATAGCATTCCCATAGCGATATCTAGGATCATCCTAAATTGGGTGTACACCTTACTGCCTCTGTTTCTCTCCTGTATATCCATTGTGCTGTTGCTCCAAGAATTAAGAGGGCAATGATACAAAAATTTATTTTTTTCGCATGAAAAATTTTGCCCTAAAATTCACCTGCTTTGCCAGTAGGATGCAAAAAACGGCATTCTGCATAAAAGTTGATGGAAAATTAGCCTTTCCTTTTAAAAATTAAGATCTTTGTCCCTGCAAAAAATCAGAAAACAACAAATGAAAATATTAATGGTTTGCCTGGGAAATATCTGCCGTTCGCCCATGGCAGAAGGCATTTTGGAAAAAAAGAGCAAGAACAAGGGGCTAATGTGGCAAATAGACAGTGCGGGAACCGAGCGGTTTCATGTGGGGGACCCCCCTCATGAGCTGTCTCAAAAAGTAGCCTTAGCACACGGGTTGGACATTTCCTCCCAGCGGGCCCGGCAGTTCCGACGAAGCGATTTTGAACATTACGACAAGATCTATGTGATGGCCCCGGATGTTTACACCGAAGTCATGGCAATAGGCGGTGCAGCGGCTGATTCCTCCAAAGTAACGCTGTTGCTTGATGAAGTGTACCCCGGATCAAATCGTCCGGTACCCGATCCCTGGTATGGAGGAGAAGATGGATTCCAGGAAGCTTGGCAGTTGATCTCTTCCGCCTGTGATAAAATCATTGAAAAATACAGCTAAAGCAATGAGCCTCCTGTTATGGATATTGTCGCTCTCCCTTTTAGTGATTATCGCAATCGCCGGCTGTTATTGGTGGATAAGTACCGTCGCCAATGGCTGCCTTTATGAGGTCACCGAAGCCTTACCTCATCGAAACATCGCCCTCTTGTTAGGTACGGCAAAATACACCAGCAAAGGACAGTCCAATCCATTTTTTGAATACCGTGTCCTCCAAGCTGTCTCAGTGTTAAACGCCCATAAGGCAGACGAATTGATCGTCAGTGGGGCGGATAAAGTCCCCCAAACACCGGATGAAGTAGATCTGATGTACCGCTCATTGCTACATACCGGCATACCACCGGCGCAGCTGCGGCGAGACCACCAGGGGACCCGTACCTGGTACTCTGTTTTGCGTTGCAAAATGATCTATAACACGATGGATCCCATTATTATTTCACAGCGGTTCCACCTTCAACGCGCGGTTTTCATTGCCCTGAAAATGGGAATGCAACCCATCGGAATTAATGCGAAAAAGGTAACCGGGTCAATAGGCACCAAGATGATCTTGAGAGAATCGCTGGCTCGGGTAAAATGCCTGATAGATTGCTACTTGCTAAAACCCCGGCTTAAAACATAAACCCGTAAGCCGATATATCAAACCGTTTTTATTTTATTGAACATGGGAACGATCGTACCGGTAACAGCGCTTCCTTCTTCAGAAATCAACCAGGAAATGGTACGGGCAATGTCTTCCGGTGGCGTCCAATGCTGTGATTTCGTGTTTTCTCCGGCCCATTTTCTGTTCTCCGGCGTATCGATTATCGCAGGCACAATCAGATTGGCTCGTACGTTCTGCGATCTCCCTTCCTCTGCCGCAGAAAGGATTAGATTGGTTAAAGCTGCTTTGGATGCTGCATAAACAGCATTTTCTCCCGAAGGGTATAAGGCCGGCTTTGCACCGATCATCACTATGCTGCCCCTCTCCTGTCTTTTCATCAGCGGCAGTACATTTTTCAATAAAAGGAATGCCGACAGTGCGTTTAAAGAAAACAATGCCTGGTAGTCGCTTTCGCTTTGTTCAGTTACGCTTTTAGCCCCTTTAAATCCTCCGGCCAGATGCACAAGTGCGTCTATCTCACCTGCCTGATGCAGGGCTTCAACGACATCCTGTTCCTTAGTCACATCTCCTTTGATCGTTCGTATTTGCTCCTTCATGGCATCAGGAAACGCACCTTCCAGAACAGCTTTGCTTCTATCGGAACGAATATAGGCGATAATGGTCCAGTCCTTTTCCAATAATTCGCCCACAACCGAAAGGCCTAATCCGCCACTTCCACCCGTCAGAAATACTTGTCCAGCCATTTTATACGTTTTTGAACCATTGCAAAGTAAGGGAAACCTTCCGAGAGATGCAACGCTTACGGCATAAAATTTGTCTTGCTTACGACTTTAAAATAAATTTTGTTTTCTATGCATTTCTCTAAATGGATTTTCCCAGCCACCTTTGTTATCGGCATCCTTGGCCTGGGTAGTTGCGCACAGAAACTACATTCAGGCCACACCTCCTTGAGCCCGCTGCCTGACAAAGCCGGTAAAATTATAACCGCTCAAAACCAGTTTGCTTTCAAAATTTTTGATTTGGTTACAAAGTCGGCGCAAACTACCGAAAACCTCATGATCAGCCCATTAAGCATATACACCGATCTGAGCATGGCATATAATGGCGCTGCCGGTGAAACAAAAAAAGCCATGCAGGAAGCACTGCAATTAAAAGGTATAAATACCGAAATGTTGAATACGACCAATTACACCTTGCTTCAGCATCTTCCGACCTCAGACACCTCCGTAACAGTGGATGTGGCCAACGCCATCTGGTACCATCAAAGCCTGGAACCCTTATCTTCTTTTTTAGCAGTAAACAAAAAGTATTATCTGGCCCAAGTACAACCGGCTGACTTTACCGATCCGCAAACAGTTAATCAGATTAATCAATGGGTAGCCGGACAGACGCGTGAGAAGATCAAATCCATCATAGAGAAGATAAGTCCGGCAGAAAAAATGCTTTTGTTAAATGCCGTTTATTTTAAAGGAGAATGGACGAATAGTTTTGATCCCAGGTTAACCAAAAACAGGACCTTTCATCCCACTAGCCAAACCCAACGGCAAGTACCTTTTATGTCCAAAGAAGCCCGGTTCAACTATCTGAAGAATGATTCATTACAAATGGTGGAATTACCCTACGGCAACGGAAGCTTCAGTATGTATGTATTGCTTCCTGCTCCAAGCATCAAAGCGCAGACCCTGATTGCTTCTTTGAACTCAAAAACTTTCTCTGCCCTGTTGACTGGCCTGGATTCTTCTAAAATACAGTTGTATTTGCCTAAATGGGAAGCCGCCTATTCAATAGACGATCTTGCGCCGGAACTTTCCCAGATGGGAATGGGCATAGCGTTCGGGCCCCAAGCGGATTTCACCAAAATGTATGAAAAAGGACAAGCGGCCATCTCCAAGGTGACTCATAAAACCTATATCAAAGTGGATGAAAAAGGAACAGAGGCCGCTGCCGTCACTTCTATCGGAATAAGATTAACTGCAGCACGCCCCGGTTTCCCGCCTGTCATGGATGTAAACAGGCCATTTGTTTATATTATTACTGCCAATGACAGCGGCAATATTTTATTTATGGGTGTTGTTCGCCAACCGATTTAATCCTCGATCACCTCTGTAATCGGCTCTCCCACGTTTCCGTTACCCATTTGAATGTGCAACAGCGCAGCAATGGTGGGCGCGATGTCTGACATACGTATATGCCGGTTGGAGCTTCCATGTTCAATGCCCCAGCCCATAAACAACAGCGGAATATGTGTATCATCAGTGCTCCAAGTACCGTGCGTAGTGCCTGTGCCTCCTTTGTGCCCGCTGAACCAGGCGGGGTCGGGAATGATGATCACCGGACCGGTACGCTTGTAATTATACCCGTTTATGATCTTTGTCTTAAGGGGTTCAGGAACGGGTGCCTCTCCAATGTGATCAATATCCACCACAAGTTGAATGCCCTCCTGCACCTTCAAAAAAGCTACGGTAACATTTTTGATGGCTTCATAGTCCAGCTTATTTTCACGGATTTTATCCATTTCATAATTCACGTGATAATTGGCAAAAGATTTAACCAGATTGCCCACACCAAATTTTTCGGCGAGCTTCTCCTCAAGCGGATCTTCCAATTTGCCCAGTTCAAGAAAGTCAGCCGGAATATTGTGCGCTTTCATAAAACCAATGGAATGTGATCCGCCATGATCCGCCGACAAGAAGACCAGGTAATTCCCTTTTCCAACTTTCTCATCCAGAAAGTCAAAGAAATCCGCCAGTTTTTTATCCAGCCGCAAGTAGGTGTCTTCTACTTCGATGGAATTAGGCCCGAATTTGTGACCCACGTAGTCCGTGGACGCGCAATTAATCGTCAAAAAATCAGTAACTGCTCCGCCGCCCAGGTCATACCCGTTGACTGCCGCTTTGGCAAATTCCAGGGTCAGCGTATTGCCAAAAGGCGTGGGGCGAATGACGCCGTGATTCTTTGCAAAATTATCAGCAATCTTATGGGGAAAAACCGGTGCATCTTCTCCACCAAATTTTCCTTCCCATGAAACATCATCCTCGGAACTTTGAACATAAGTATTGATGGGATACAAAGTCTCCCAACCGCCTGCAACTAACTTTTGGGGTACGTCTGCCGCATTAAACTGCTGCACCCACTTAGGCAAAGCATCCATATAGTAAGTACTGGTGATAAAATCCCCTGAAGCATCGTCATACCAAAACGCCGCATTAGCCGCATGACCTGCCGGCAATATGGCAGCCCGGTCTTTTAAAGAGACGCCCACTACCTTTGAACGAAAACCGGTAGCCAGTCTCAGTTCATCGGTCACCGTGGAAGTAAGCAACCTGCGGGGAGACATTTTCCCTGCATCTCCCGGCGCACCTACTGTTTGCACCGTAGGATCCTCTGTGCAGTACCAACTCTCGCCGGTGAGTTGATTGATCCAGCTATTCCCGACTATGCCAGTGAATGCCGGTACCGATCCGGTATAGATTACCGTATGGCCGACAGCAGTGTATGAAGGCAGGTAATTAATAAAGGTATTTTCACAGGTAAATCCTTCATTTAACATCCGCTTAAACCCACCTGCTTCATACCGGTCGTAATAGCGGTACAGGTAATCCCAACGCATCTGGTCTACCACAATCCCTACCACCAATTTGGGGCGGGAAAGGGTATTGTTTTGCGCGTCTGCATGCAAGAAGGGAAATACAATGACCGCAGCAAAAAACAGGGTGATAAAGTTTCTTTTTAACATGAGTAGAACTTTTAAAAAGTTTGTGAAATTAAAAGTCCAAATGTATAAAAAAACTTTAAGGATTTGCATTAAGCGAGGTTGGCTAAATTCGCTTTTTTAGCTTCCTTAGTTTCCTGTCTTGTCTTCCCTGATCATTTGGATAAAGTCATCAAATAGATAACGGGAGTCATGAGAGCCGGGTGTGGATTCCGGATGATATTGCACCGAGAAAGCTTTCTTCCCTTTTCTTCTGATCCCTTCGATCGACTCATCGTTCAGGTTAACGTGCGTTACCTCCAAATCGCCGCAGTTCTTTATTTCATCGGTATCTACCCCGAAACCATGGTTTTGGGTCGTAATTTCACTTTTCTGGGTTTGCTTATTGATCACCGGATGATTCAGGCCTCTGTGGCCATGATGCATCTTATAGGTTTTCACCCCATTGGCCAGGGCCAATAACTGATGCCCGAGACAGATGCCAAACATCGGTTTACCAGACTGTTGGATCTCTTTTACCGTTTCAATAGCATAATCCATTGCCGCGGGATCCCCAGGTCCATTGGAGACAAAGTAACCATCAGGGTCGAAGGCTTTCATTTCCGCAAAAGGTGTACGGGCAGGATAGACCTGCAAGTAAGCACCGCGTTCTGTCATACAATGCAATATATTTCTTTTGGTTCCCAAATCCAGGACAGCGATACGAATATCGGCCTGCGGATCACCAAGTTGATAGGCCGTTTTGGTAGAAACGCGGGAGGAGAGCTCCAACCCTTCCATAGAAGGCGTTTCAGCCAATTTTGCTTCCATCTCCGCTATAGACAAGTCTTCCGAAGAGATAATACAATTCATCGCGCCTTTACTCCGTATGTGGGTCACCAGCGCACGCGTATCAATATCATAAATCCCGACAATGTTATTTTCAACCAGATAATCCTGAAGGGAAGCATTGGCAAGCTGCCTGGAATATTCAAAAGATACGTTTTTACAGATCAACCCACTGATCTTTATGCTGTCAGATTCTATGTCCTCATCGCTGGTCCCGTAATTACCGATATAACAGTTGTTCATAATCAGTACCTGTCCGGTGTAAGACGGGTCGGTGAAGACCTCCTGGTAACCTGTCATGCCTGTATTAAAACAAACTTCTCCGCTCGTGGTACCAATTTCACCAAGGGCTTTTCCTTCGTACAAGGTGCCATCCTGAAGAAGCAGTTTTGCAGGACGTACATTATCTGATGCGTTCATGTAGAATAAATTGAGGGCTTAGGTTGCGTGAAAATTTTTGCAAAGTTAATTTAATTCATAAAAAAAGACAAAGCCGCAGGACTTTGTCTTTTCAAAAGGAGAATAACATACACATTATTCTTTAGCTTTTTTATCTTTATCGTCGGTTTCCTTCTTTTCTTCCTTTGCAGCGGCTTCAGCCTTTTTTGACTTAGCGGCAATTTCTTTGTTCTCTTCTGGTTCCTTCGCCTTGGACTCCTGCTTTGGCGCTTCTTCTTTCTTCCCTTCTGTTTCCTTTGCCTTGGACTCAGCCTTTGGCGTTTCTTCTTTCTTCCCTTCTGTTTCCTTCGCTTTGGACCCAGCCTTTGGCGCTTCTTCTTTCCTCCCTTCTGTTTCCTTCGTCTTGGACTCAGCCTTTGGCGTTTCCTTCGTCTCCGCCGGTTCCGCCGTTTTCTGGGCCGCCTTCACTTCCGCCCCGGTTACCACCGCTTCTTTTGCTTCCTTTTTATCCGTCGCAGCCTTCTTTTCTGTTTTTGGAGAAGCTACTTCAGCCGGTTTTTCACCAGCTTCCTTATCCTCTTTTGCTTTCGCTGCTGTTTCCGCGTTTCCGGCAGGCGTCGATTTTTTGGAACGGGAACCTCCCCGGCGTGTCCTTCTCTTCTTTCCGGTATCAACCGGCTCGTTGGAATAAATTTCGTTGTAATCAACCAACTCGATCATGGCCATTTCAGCGGCGTCCCCCATACGGGCACCTAGCTTAATGATACGGGTATAGCCTCCAGGGCGCGTACCTATTTTGGCGCTGATGTCACTAAACAATTCCGTAACGGCTTCTTTATCCTGCAGGTAGCTAAATACAATCCTACGCTGATGAGTCGTATTGGTTTTGGACTTTGTGATCAATGGCTCTACATACACCCGTAACGCTTTAGCTTTAGCCAGAGTGGTAATAATCCTTTTATGCCTGATCAGATCACAGGCCAAATGAGAAAGTAATGCTTTGCGATGGGCAGTCTTTCTTCCTAAATGATTGAGCTTTACTCTATGACGCATAACTTAATAACTTAAAAAACCTTATAACTTAATATATCTAATATCCTAATCAATCTTCTTCTAAGTTAATCTTAGAGAGATCCATTCCAAAGCGCAATCCTCTATCCTGAATCACCTGCTCGATTTCCGCTAATGACTTTTGTCCGAAGTTGCGGAATTTCATCAGCTCGTCCTGGCTGTACTGTACCAGTTCACTCAGGGAGTTTATCTTTGCTGCTTTCAGACAGTTAAACGCCCGAACGCTCAAATCTAAATCTTCGAGCGGTGTCTTTAAAACCTTACGCAATTGTAAAGTCTGTTCATCTACCACATCTTCTTTTTCTTCCTTACCCAGGTCCAGATTGATGTTTTCATCAGTGATGATCATCAGATGTTGGATCAAAATCCGTGCAGCTTCTTTCACCGCATCCTCAGGATGAATGGTACCATCCGTACTTACCTCCATCAACAACCTTTCGTAATCGGTCTTCTGTTCCACACGTGTATTGTCAATGCTGTATTGTACTTTTTTAATCGGCGTATAGATGGAGTCAATCTTAATGAGCCCAACCGTTTCATCCTTGATGTCATGTTCATCGGCCGGCGTATATCCGCGTCCTTTTGAGATGTTCAGCTCGATGTTCAGTTTAGCAGTTGCATCCAACGTACAAATATACAGATCCGGGTTCATCACCTGGAA
>CAYXRN010000108.1:0-11096 GCA_964467635.1 uncultured Chitinophagaceae bacterium
CCCGTCCAGGGTGGATCACGGCGCTACTCATAGGATTTCACTTTCGGCCATTTTTGGTCCATGCTGCTTATGTTCCGCCCGTTTCACCGGCCGAAGGGCGTGGTCATCAGCCTAAACGCATGCTTTAACAGCCCGGTGCGCTATTTCCCCTCCCGGCAAAACCCGCATATTTGTTTTGGCTATCGGTATTCGCAAAATCGCAGATAACAACAGGAACCGCGAAGCCAATGGAAACGGATAGCAGGTTGTTACCGGGCTTACTTTGTGCAAAACAATTAGACAGGATGGCTGGGAAGAGAAAGGTCAACAGGGGTGGTTTGTCGGATCATGACGGTAAAAGTATTTTTTTACTCATCCTGGACATATTGATTCAACGGCAGTCGATTGGTAAGGGAACGGGCTAATGTCATTTCATCAGCATATTCCAGTTCTCCCCCAAAGGCAATGCCTCTGGCGATGGTCGTAATTTTTACCGGGTAGTCTTTTATTTTCTTCGATAAGTAAAAAATCGTGGTATCTCCTTCAATGGTAGGGCTGATCGCCATAATTAATTCCGAAAGACGACCGGCTTTGACTCTTTCAGCCAACGCTTCAATATTGAGATCATCAGGCCCCACGCCATCAAGAGGAGAAATTACACCTCCCAACACATGATATACGCCATTGTACTGCTGTGTACTTTCGATAGCCATCACATCCCGGATGTTTTCCACCACACAAACGGTATCCTGTTTTCTGGCCGGATTGGCGCAAATGCTGCAAACCGGCCCGTCTGAAACATTGCCGCAGGTAAGGCAAAAACGGATTTCTTTACGCATTTTGTAAATCGTTTCGCTAAACCGTTGTACGGCATCTTCTTCCTGGCGCAGAAGGTGCAAAACCAGGCGCAGTGCCGTTTTTTTGCCAATGCCCGGCAGAGTGGCTAATTCATGGACCGCTTGCTCAATAAGTACAGAAGAAAAAACCATATTACAAAGGTAGGGTGAAATATTGCAATTTCTTTCTTACTTTTGTACTGTTATAACTGAAAAATGACTGAATTATGCATCCAAATGGCATGACACACTCGCAGGTAACAGAAGTATGGCTTCATCTCGGCCTTGCATTGGGCATTATCGGCCTGTTGATCCTGGTCTCCTTTTTACTGTCCAAATATTTATTCTTCAAAAATATTACGGAAATACACGAGAATCAGCCTTATTAAGCCGAACCCGTTTATAAAACAGCGCGTAAAACCCGTCCATCGCTTTAGCGTGAATGGGATGTAAGCGACTAACCTTGCGAAAGAACATATTGACACATTGTTTCTGGTGATGCTTCACCTATTGAAAAATGAAGAAACCGTCTGACCATATTATTTTGCAATACCAATAACATTGACGTAAAGTAGTTCACATCCTATTGTATGGCGCTCTTCTCAAACTTTATATTCAGCGCAGGTAAATCGTTTTCCCAGTTGGCCCGAATGGTAAAGGTTTCAGGTATGGAATACACCTGCTCCGGTTGTTTTTGTTTTTCACAATAATAACAACCACGATCCCATTTTCCGTTCAGATTACGGTCTTTTACCACACGTACGCTATATTCTCCGGGATTTAAATAGGCCTTAGTCCAGGTATCGCCCTTAAGTGGCGCACTGTATATCATTTCATCATTTCTATAGAGTTCAATCACCAGTTGATAGGTGCCGGTATCGCCTGTCATTCCGGTTTGATTCATCGCCGGAAGGAGGGACTTTAGGCTATCCGGGGCGGCTGCAGGTTGAAGACGCTCTGTTGCCGGATGACTGGAATCCGAAGCAATCGAGTCCACTTGACTTATGCCGGTTGTATCTGCCGGAAGACGGTCTGTCGCAAAGTGACTGGAGTCCGAAACAATCGAGTCCACCTGACTTATGGCAGTGGTATCCGCCGGAAGGTTGCTTGTCACGGGGGATACGGTATCTCTACTTATGGAATCCCCGTTTTTCAGGCTGTTCAGGTTAAAGTGAAGAATGAGTGTTCCGTAATCCGATTTGCTTTTGGAGGTGAACTGCAACGTATCTTTCTTCGCATAAGCCGTTCCGGAAGTATCTATCACAAAAGCGCTGTCCAAAAGCAGCCGGTAGGGGGTGTTTTCTTTCCAGTTATAAAGGAGGTTAACGGTAGATTTCAACGTATCCTTATCCCCAAACTGAAAGGCAACCGTTCTGTAGGTGGTATCCTCCTGCAGGCGGATGGCACCCGTATCCAAGGATTGAAGTGGCGCACTAAAAACAAATTCCAGTGGCTGCATCAGGTCTTGTTGCCCGCCCTCAAGGGAAGTGCGAAAAGTAAGCTCCTTCTTTTTTTCTTTATTTTTTTCAGAGGGGGGAGGAGCTGCTGCCGTGGGCGCTTTTTCAATGGTTTCTTTTTCTTTAAACAACGACAATACCAGCCCCGATTGGATACTGTCCAATACTAAAGGATCTTTTAAGAAGGCTATGGTTTCGGTGCTATCGCCGTATTGCAGGTCGCCATTTCCGTCAATGAGTGCAAATACTTTAAAGGTATCGTGGGGAAGGTTTTGAAACCGAAAAGAACCGTCTCCCATACAGCGGGTGTAATAAACCGGTTTCTGTTTGGTGACAACCGAATCATATGAATCAGTATAGAGCATGACCAGAGCGGTGCTGTCTGGAAGACCGGTACGCGCCTGAATAACCTTTCCACGAATTTCCAGCGAATCAAGGTAACTGCCGGTAGAAAACACGTAACGGAACCCTTTTATCGGATTACCTTCATTGATATCTTGTATGGCATTCCCCATATTGATGATATAGGTCGTATTGGGTTTAAGCGTATCATTTTCCGGCCAGGTGATGGAGAGGGTGCGCAGCTTAGCCTGTACTTCAGGCTTCCGGTCGGGATTAGGCGCAATGATCATTTGCTGCTGAAGGTCCTGCAGCTGTATAAATTCGTTAAAGTTGAAAGTAATGGTTTCGGCATTAAAATGCAGAGTGGAGTCAGGGGGAGTGGCACTGAGCAACACAGGGGGCAACGTATCTTTCGGTCCCCCGGTGGGCGCCACGATCTGTGCACAGCGTGGGAGCAACAGGCCAAGCACTAAAAGCAAGAGCAAAGCAGGAAAAACCTTTGTATACTGTCCAGGTGTGGTATTTCTATTTGCCTTAGCCATCTTTTTATAAGCGAAATTTATGCAAACATAGGGTTTGTTCGGCTAAAGCGGGTAATTTTACCCACTGAATTCTTAACTCTTTTTATTTGAAAGGTACTATTTATAAATCTACAGGAAGCTGGTATGTAGCCCGTTGCGAGGATGGCATATACAGAAAATGCCGTCTGGCAGGAAGGCTGAAGCTGGATGATGAGATCAGTTCTTCCAACCCCGTGGCGGTGGGAGATATGATCCGGCTTCAACAGGAAGACCAGCAAGAAACGGCCATTATTACGGAAATACTGGATCGGGAAAATTACATTGTACGGGCCTCTCCTCATCAGCAGGTCAGGCAACAGGTACTTGCCGCCAATATCGATCAGGCCGTCTTGGTAGCCACCCTACGCGATCCGGTTACCTCCCGTGGTTTCATAGACCGGTTTCTAGTAACCGCTGCGGCTTATCATATACGCGCTATACTCCTTTTCAATAAGGCGGATATTTATAAAGAAAAAGAACAACGGCTACTGAACGCCATTCAGCAAACCTATAGTACCATGGGTTATCTTACCCTGCCAGCCTCGGTTATCTCCGGAGCGCTTCCGGCGGAACTGGATACGCTGTTGCAAAACAAAACGACCTTGCTGGCCGGACACTCCGGCTCCGGGAAAAGCACCCTGATCAACCAACTGCTCCCGGATCAAAACCTCAAAACCCGGCCGGTAAGCAAATGGTCCGGCAAAGGCTTGCACACCACCACTTTTGCAGAAATGTTCGACCTCCCCTCGGGAGGCAGCGTAATAGACACCCCCGGCATTCGGGAATGGGGGCTTGTAGACATCGAAAAAACAGAGCTTTCTCACTATTTTCTGGATATGCAACCCTTGCTCAACGAATGCAAGTTCAATAACTGTCTGCACATCAATGAACCGGGCTGCGCTGTAAAGAAAGCGGTAGCTGAAGGAATCATTGATCCTTCGCGGTTTGACAGCTATCTCTCTATTCTGGCCTCTCTGGAGGGATAAGGGTGGTATTATGATCAGTTGCCGGTTTGGGCTCGGGAGAAGCAGTTTTTGAGCTATCAGGACGATCAGGCGTCCTTGTAGTGGCTTTTGGGGCCGTTGTGGTAGCTTTGTGTGAACGTTCTCCCGGTAGCATTCCTTTTTCAATCAGCTCCTTTTCTGCTTTTGGATCAAATAAATGTGACGGCTTTTTAGCAGGGGGTAAGCCGCGGTCAAACTGATATTCAGCCCCCAATGCCGGCGGGCGGTATAGCTTTGGGCTGCAGCCAGCAATAAGCAGAGCAGCCGTGAACACGATAGGTATTTTTGTCCATGGGGTTTTCACAAGCTATATAACGAATTTCCAGGGTGTTTGTTTTTCTCAATGTAGAATTCCTCCAAAGAGATGCCCTTCCGTGCACCTCCGGCTGCCTGAAATCCCATATTCATTGAAGTCATGGCGCGCGAGTTCAATTGGAACTACAGCCTCTGCGGGCAATCGCCCTTGGTTTCGTTTTTCCTTTAGGTTTCAGCTTGTATCGGAAATAGAGAACGCCCATACAAGATGTTACTCGGCAGGAGAACCTAAAACGCTAATTCTTTTTATTCCCGGCCAAATCGGTTCCCACATATTCAGCCAATTTCACCATTGCTTTCCGCAGTCTATTAACAATTTCAGGCTGTTCTTTTGCCTGGTTATACAGCTCACCCGGATCATATTGCATGTTAAACAATTGGGTCTTGCCGCCAACCTCTCTTAACTTCCACTGACCCACGCGTATGCCTTCACATCTCCCGATAAAATAGCCATATACCTTCCTCGGGGAATGACTTTCCGCTCCGGTAAAAAACGGCATCATGTCCAGCCCGTCCACTTTATAATCGGGCAGCTGTCCATCGCCGGCTTTCAAAAAAGTAGTGAACATGTCTAAGTTGGTGACTATATCATCGGACACTCGACCTGGCTTAATATGGCCAGGCCACCGGATCATCGCCGGAACGCGCGTACCCCCTTCATAGGTAGTTGCTTTATAGCCTCTAAGTGGTCCCGCAGAACCTACATCCCATGGCCTGTTTCCTGCCCCGTGCACACGCCAACGTTCCTTCCAATTGCTTCCTTCGGGCGTCTTTGGTTTTTTGAACATACGATCAGGCGCGTTCTGCCAGGGACCATTATCGGAAGAAAAAAATACGATGGTATTGTCGGAAAGACCTTCCTCCCGCAAAGTTTTTAACACCTGCCCCACGCTCCAGTCAATGGTTTCCACCACGTCTCCATACAGGCCCGCATCTGATTTCCCAAAAAATTCTTTAGTCGTATGAAGTGGCAAATGCGGCATATTGTAGGCCAGGTAAAAGAAAAAGGGCCGGTCCCCCTCGCTATGCTGCTGGATAAACCGAATGGCCTCTGCAGTATATTTAACGGTAAGGGAATCCTGGTTTACGGGATACTCCACAACGGTAGTGTCCCGGTACATTACAAGCGGCACATCCGTTTGAACATACGGTTTTTTATAATCGTTGGAATATGGAAGACCCAGCCAGCTATCAAATCCCCGGTTGGTGGGCAAATACTTTTTGGGGTCGTACCCCAAGTGCCACTTACCCGCCATACCGGTAGCATATCCTGCTTCTTTAAGCGCTTCGGCCAACGTTAAAGTAGTATCGGGGATACCGCCATGTCCTCCGGCGCCCGTATGGCCATTGAAATGAATTCGCGGTTTATAACAACCCGTCATCAACTCCGCACGGGAAGGCACGCACCAAGGCGCTGCTTCATAAGAGGTGAAGCGGATGCCCTGCGCTGCTAGCGAATCTATATGGGGTGTTTTAATAGTTGGGTTGCCATAGCACTGCAGGTCACCGTAGCCCATATCATCCGCCAGCAAAATAATGATGTTGGGACGTTGGGCGTTTTGTTGCTGTGATCGTTGGCCCTTGCAACCACACACAAATGATGCAAGTAAGAACAAAAAAATCACGGATAAGTTAATTCTCATTATTTTTTTTAATGTTTTAATGCTAGGCGGATTATTATTTTGTGAACGAACCAAAGGTAAAAGATGGGATACAAAAGTTTTTAAAGAAAACGCGGCCGGGCTTTGAAATGGCCGGCGATAGCTCTGATTGATAGCTCCTGAAGCGACCTTGTGTCCTAAAGTTCAACCATTCATCATTCCCAGGATATCCAAACGCCCCCTCACCCCTCTTAAGACAAAAAAAGGTGCTTATTGATGTCGTCCCAGTCGGGAAAATAACCGATTAAAAGCGCTTACCAAAGAAATGGCAATTCCGGTTCTAATTATAGGCCCTTCTTGGCCAGAATTTAACGGGTTTCCCCGTATCATCCTTGTAATGCTGCCTCAGCGATTTCAACTCTTCCAGCGCCGCCTTAAATGCATCTTCATAATCCGGTCGAACACTTACGCCATCCTCATACATCAGGCTTTCCATTTCATCGGGATCCCGTTCCAGATCAAAAAACTCCCACTCATTCACGGTATAATAACTGATCAGCTTGTACCTTTCCGTCCGGACACCGTAATTGGGAAGCACCCAGTGGGGCGGCCCATCTTCATAATAATGATAATACATGGATTTGGCCCAATCTCGAGGCGGATTATTTTCAAATATCGGCATCAGGCTTCTCCCTTGCATATCTTCCGGAATGGGAAGCCCAACCATTTCCATAATCGTGGGCGCGTTATCAATACTTTGCACCCAGGAATTTGTAGTAGTGCCGGGTTTTACCACGCCGGGATAACGGATTAACCAAGGAATCCGCAAAGCTTCTTCATACATAAACCGTTTATCAAACCAACCATGTTCTCCCAGGAAAAAACCATGATCACCGGTAAATACGACAATCGTATTTTCGGCCAGGCCCGCTTCATCCAGATAATCCAGCAACCGGCCCACATTATCATCTTGGGATTTAAGTGTGCCCAGAAAGTGCCGCATGAGCTCCTGATAATTCCACTGTTGGAGTTGTCGATAGCTGTAATCTTTGGGCGGATCAAAGTCCCTCATATCCGCTATGCGCATATTGGCACCTTTCGCTGCCGACGACCGACATTTATAATCGTCCCAAAATGTACCCGGTTCCGGGAAATGAACATCATCGTAAATATGTTCATACTTGTGCGGGGGGTCAAAGGGACGGTGGTCGTTAAAGAATTGCATGGCCATACAAAAGGGCTCCTTCATTTTTTTCATTCCCTCTATAGCCAGATCCGTAAAAGTATCAGTTATATAACCCGGATATTCTTTATGTACCATTTCTTTACTGCCCAGCGCTGTATTTCTGATAAACCCTTTGGGATTATAATAGGGCCCACCTGCCCCCTTCTTAAACACAAAATAATCAAAGCCCGCTTCTGCTGGATTCACGGTCTTGCCGGGAGAAGACTTCAGGTGCCATTTACCCACTACTCCGGTTGTATATCCGGCTTCTTTTAACAACTTTGGAAAGGTTTGTTGTCCGGGGTCAAAGAAAGCATAAGGCTTATGGGGGGGGTCAATATATCCGTTGGAAACCATGCCGCACAAATGATTGTATTTGCCGGTTAACAAAGTAGCCCGGCTGGGGGCACACAAGGCATTGTTACAAAAAGAATTATTAAACCTCATCCCTTCCTTAGCGATGCGGTCGATGTTCGGGGTTTTACTTATGCGGCTTCCATAACAACTCAGCACGCTCAAAGGAACACCTTCCGTAGTAATCCAGAGGATGTTGGGTTTATCGGGTTTCTTCTTTGAAATGATGTGGGGAAAGAGTGATTCTCGGAGGGAAGATTTTGGAACGGCAGAAGCGGCTAATGGCGCGCCTAAGGGTAACCCCAATGCCAACCCACCCAGCCTTTTCAAAGCTTGTTTACGGGAAATAGCGGAAGGTTTGTGGTCCATGATGCGATATGTTTTTCGTATCAAGGTACAAAAAAAGAAGCATTTTCCCGAAAATTCTTTCAACTATTTCCATTTTTGTACTTTTACTTACACTTTTCAATTTCAATGAAAGCTTATCTTAACCTAAACCATTGTCTTGTGTATCGATCCACCATTATAACTGCACTAACAATCCTCACTATCACCCTAATGCTCGGATGCGATAAAGATCATCCCCACATCGATTTCCGCCCAAGCACGCTTACTTATATTTCTGAAGTTGGCCAGCTGACCTATAACAACGGACTGCTGGAGGCCTATGGCGATTATGACTTGTTATACGAGGGGGCGGAGCTTACGGGCTTACGCAGGGTAACCCGTGATACCACGCTAAATAAGTTCTCCGACCCGACCGATACTCTGGTGTTATTCTCGCGTCTCCGGTATTCTTATTTCCGGGAAAATGGGTTAATCAGAAGAGCTGTTCTGGATACGTTCTTTCAAAAGTCTGAGCTGAACGGATCACCGGCTTTCATTGATGAACTCACTGGTTGTCCCGCAGGGGTATATTCCTATTCGGGGAAAAAACTGGATTCCATTCTTATCCTCAAAACGCCAGGTGAAGACCAAATAAGCAAGGTATTATGCCAATATAATGCCGATGGAAACATCAGCAAGCAAACCGTCTACCACGCCTATAAAACTTCCCCTTTACCGCCAACTACCCAACCCACGGTTGTAACCACCACCTTTTTAAAATATGATCATCACCCCAATCCGTGGTATATGCTTTTTAAGCAGACCAGCGTTCTTCTTCCGGGAATGGAGCTACGCAATGTTTCCAAAAATAACCCTTTAAAAGCACACATCGTTACCAATATGATCGGAGGGGGCAAATTGGAATTGGATGTAACCTATTCTTACCAGTATAATCGATTGGGTTACCCCGCTCAAGCAACAGAGCAAGGAAGTAACGAGTATGTTTATTTTAAATACAAAGAATAGTTCAGTTTTAGGTACTCACTAAACAGGGCGGGCAAGATCTTCTCCAGCTAATTACTCCAAGGGCTAATCATAACTTTCTTTATGCACCTTGGATACGGCCCGACCCGATGGGTCATTCATTTTTTGAAACGCCTGGTCCCAGGCCAATGCCTCGGCGGTACTACAGGCGACCGACGGAACGGAAGGCACGCAGCTGACCGCAGAGTCAGAGGGAAAAAGGTTTGAAAATATAGTCCTATAGTGATATTCCTCCTTGGTTCGCGGCGGATTGATGGGAAAACGAACGGCAGCTTCTGCCAATGCCTCATCGCTTACCTGTGCGGAGGCCAAAGCTTTTAAAGTATCTATCCAGCCATAACCCACGCCATCGGAAAACTGTTCTTTCTGCCGCCAGACAATATCTTCCGGTAAATAATCTTCAAAAGCCTTGCGCAGTATCCATTTTTCCATTTGCCCCGTTTTCGCCATCTTGTCAGCAGGATTAAGACGCATAGCGACATCTATAAATGCCTTATCAAGGAAGGGCACACGTCCTTCCACCCCCCAAGAGGCCAGGGATTTATTGGCCCGCAAACAGTCGTAGAGGTGAAGCTTGCTCATTTTTCTCACTGTTTCCTCATGGAAAGCTTCGGGCGTAGGCGCCTTATGGAAATACAGATAGCCGCCAAATAATTCATCCGATCCTTCCCCCGACAATACCATCTTGATCCCCATAGACTTGATCACCCTCGCCATCAAATACATAGGTGTAGAAGCTCTGATGGTCGTTACGTCATAAGTTTCCAAGTGATAGATCACGTCCCTGAGGGCATCCAGCCCTTCCTGTATCGTATAGTAGACCTCATGATGTATGGTGCCGATATGATCAGCTGCTTTTTGTGCGGCAGCCAAATCAGGAGCTCCTTTCAGCCCAATGGCAAAAGAATGCAATTGTGGATACCAGGCCAGTTCCTGATCACCTGACTCTACTCTTTTAGAGGCGTACTTTTTAGTAACGGCAGCAATAATAGAAGAATCCAGTCCGCCGGAAAGTAACACCCCGTAGGGCACATCGGACATAAGCTGACGGTGCACAGCATCTTCAAGACCTTTGCGCAATAGCGCTATATCGGAGAAATTGTCTTTCACGGCGCTGTAGGCTTCCCAATCCCGTCGGTACCAGCGTCTAGGCGCCAGACCTTCCGCACTGTACAAGTAATGGCCTGGCTTGAACTCCTCATATTTTTCGCATACGCCCTCCAAAGCTTTTAATTCGGAGGCCACGTATAAATGACCGGCTTTATCCCAACCTATGTAAAGGGGAATGATGCCAATGTGATCGCGCGCAATTAAATAAGCCGCCTTTTCAACGTCATATAGCACAAAAGCAAAGATTCCATTTAAGTCTTCCAGAAAGGCGGCGCCTTTCTTTCTGTATAAAGCTAAAATGATTTCACAATCGGATTGGGTTTGAAATTCATAATCTGCACACTCTTTCCGCAAAAGCTGGTGGTTATAAATTTCTCCGTTGACTGCTAAGACGAGGTCTCCTTCTTTGCTCTTCAGCGGTTGTTTCCCCGATCGGGGATCCACTATAGCAAGCCGCTCATGAGCCAGAATAGCTTGATCACAGCTAAAAATCCCGGACCAGTCCGGCCCGCGGTGGCGTACTTTTTGCGCCATTTTCAAAATTTCCGGACGCAAACCATCTGAAGCGGTTTTGAGGTTAAAGGCACCAATTATCCCACACATGACATTGATTTTAATGAAACATGGTGCAAGATAGATGAATATTATTTAATTTCTAACAAATTCGCTGAAAAATTAAATAATATTGAATAATAATAGAAATAAATGAATTAATGCTACTTAAATAGGCTTTTTTTATCTATTCATTAAAGCGATGGCATAAATTAATCTTGAGCTGAGGTTTTTTATGTCACTTTATCAATCAGCCTAAACGATGACGGGGCGCCTGTTACATACCTCGCTTATCCATTTCACAATTGGTCCGTAGGTTAAAACAAGAATCTACCCGTCAGTTATGGTTGTTACATTCATCTACACTTCGTCAATATTATTGGTATCGTA
>CAYXRN010000109.1:0-10938 GCA_964467635.1 uncultured Chitinophagaceae bacterium
ATTTACTGGCATTATAACCGGTACTTTTCGGGTTGAAATTAATCCCCGCCAAGCTGCCGATAGTAATGATGTATCCTTTGTTTTCCTTTATTGCTTCTATCGAAGCCTTCACGCTGTTAAAAACGCCGGTCACGTTGGTGTCTATCATTTGATGCCATTGTTCATGGGTCAATTCCTCTATAGGAGCAAAGAACCCCAATCCGGCGTTGGCGACCAACACATCAAGTCGGCCCCATTTATTGAGTGTGTTTTTTACAGCAGCTTCCTCCGCTGCTTTGTCACGCACATCCGACTGCAAGGCCAGCTTATCCTCATCTGCTCCTTCAAGCTCCCGAGCCGCTGCTTGCGCGCTTTCTAATTTTCTACTGCTGATCGCTACTTTGTATCCTTTATTTAAAAGAAACTGCGCAACTCCTTTGCCAATTCCTTTGCTACCTCCTGTAATGTAAACTACTTGTTTTTCTGCCATGATAATTGATGTGTTTTAAATACGTTTTCCCCATACAGTGTACACACTACCTTTTGGTTTTCCTCCTCTTGCAAACAGGGGCAGACGAATGAATATATCCTTCCCTGCTGAGAACGTGTTTTTAATAAGGTGACCTGCATAGTAGTATAATTACAAAAGCCGGTATCTTTTGTTTAATTATTCAGGAAACCACATGTGTGGCCTGCCCGTTCATCCAGCTTTTGATGTTTTCCACTACGACCGTCATCAAACGCGAGCGTGCTTCAAGGGTAGCCCAGGCAATATGCGGAGTGATCAGGCAATTTTTCGCAGTCAAAAGCGGGTTTTCGGCTTGCGGGGGTTCCGTGGACAGTACATCCAGGGCAGCGCCAGCAATCCGTTTTTCATGGAGTGCTTGCGCCAGCGCCTTTTCATCGATCAATGGCCCGCGGCTGGTATTGATTAAAAACGCCGTACTTTTCATCAACGTCAACATGTCTTTATTGACAAAGCCTTTATTTTGAGCATTCAGCGGACAATGCAGGCTAAGGAAGTCAGCCTCCTTAAAACAGGTTGTTTCGTCGGTGAAAGTAACCCCTTGCATGGCGTCTCTTTCAGGATGTTTATGAGAGGCAATCACGTTCATATCAAAGGCAAGCCCAATGCGCGCTACTGCCTGCCCGATTTTTCCCAGACCAATAAGGGCCAGTGTTTTATCTTTTAGTTCTATTTGAGGTGTAATGTGATAACTAAAGTCCTTGCTCCCTACCCAATCGCCCGCTTTTACACTATCTACATGATCGGCAACATGATTACAAAGCTCCAGCAGCAGCGCAAAAGTAAGTTGGGCGACAGACACGGTACTGTATGCCGGGACATTGGTTACGACAATATTTCTTTTACGGGCGGCTTCCAGATCCACCACATTAAAACCGGTAGCCATCACCCCGATATATTTTAATTGGGCGGCACGCCCGATCACTTGCGCATCAATAACGGCTTTATTAGTTAATACCACATCAGCATCTTCGATCCGGGAAAAGGTCTCGTCCACGGGCGTACGATCATAGATCATGACCTTCCCGAGCTGCTTTAAGAGGCTCCAGTCCAGATCTCCGGGGTTCATGGCATAGCCATCAAGAACAACTATTTTCATGGTGTGCCAAAGGTAAGGAATTATCCGAATTTCTTTTTCAGCGCAGCCAGCGCGTCATTAAAGTCATTTTCTTTTTTTGCGTAAGCCGGCTTTTTACCTGAACGGGTTTTGTTTCCTTTTCTTTCCGCAGGAGTTTCTGTCTGTTTAATAGACAGCGCAATCCGCTTCCTGTTCAGGTCCACTTCCAACACCTTTACTTTTACCTGTTGATTCAGTTTCAAGGCTTCCGACGGATCGCTGATGTAGCGATTTGCAATTTCGGAAATGTGTACCAGCCCGTCCTGCTTTACACCGATATCGACGAAAGCGCCAAAGCGGGTGAGGTTGGTTACAATCCCCGGGACAATCATACCGGTTTGTACTTCCTCGATGCTGTAAATAGGCGCAAATTCAAAAAGCTGAGCTTCCTCCCGGGGATCAAGTCCTGGCTTTTTCAGTTCTTTTAAAATATCGTCCAGCGTATGCTTTCCGAACATTTCATTAATATAACGGTCAGGGTCGATCTCCTTAATCAACGCTTCGTTCCCGATAAGCGTTTTGACTTCCACTTTCAAATCAGTTGCCATTTTTTCCACCAAAGCATACGCCTCCGGATGTACGCTGCTGGCATCCAGCGGATGTCTGCCCTTAGGTATACGCAAAAAACCGGCGCACTGCTCATAAGCCGAAGCACCCAGCCGGTCAACGTTCAGCAACTCCTCTCTGGATGTAAAGCTGCCGTTCGTCTTCCTGTAGCGAATGATATTTTCGGCGAGAGAAGGACCGATACCACTTACATAACGCAATAAATATTTTCCGGAAGTATTTAAATTTACCCCCACGGCGTTCACACAACTTTCCACCGTTTGATCCAGCCTGGACTTCAAGCGCACCTGATTGACATCATGTTGATATTGGCCCACGCCGATACTTTTGGGATCAATCTTTACCAGTTCGGCAAGCGGGTCCATCAGGCGGCGACCAATGCTCACCGCCCCCCGAACCGTTATGTCATAATCCGGGAATTCCTCCCTTGCGATTTCAGAGGCCGAGTAAACCGAAGCACCGTCTTCGTTTACCAGGAATACCGGCAAACCGGTATGCAATGATTTAATAAACTGTTCCGTCTCCCGTCCCGCAGTCCCGTCACCAATAGCGAAACATTCTATCTTATACTTCTCAGCCAGCGCTAGAATGCGATGCTCGGCCTCTGTCAGCCGGTGGTTTTTTTCGTGAACATAGATCAAAGCCGTCTCTTGAAGACCGCCGTTCGTATCCAAAACCACTACTTTACAACCAGTCCGGTAACCGGGATCAATCGCTAAAATACGTTTATCCCCCAAAGGCGAAGACAACAGCAGCTGGCGCAAATTTTCAGCAAATACATCAATGGCTTCCACATCGGAACGTGTTTTTAAGGCCATTCTGAATTCACTTTCCAGCGCTGGTTGCAACAACCGTTTGTACGCGTCTTTTACCGCTTTCCGCACCTGTTCACCCGCTTCGTTGTTGCCCAAAACATAGTTTTTTTCCAGCAATGCCAGTGCGTCTTCTTCCGCCGGTTCAATTGAAAGGCGCAATATGTTACTCATAAACCCCCGTAAAACCGCCAGCATCCGGTGAGAAGGAATAGCGGAAACAGGTTCGGAAAAATCAAAATAATCTTTAAACTTTACGCCTTCTTCTTCCTTACCGCTCAACACCTTTGTGATGACGTGGCCTTCTTTTTCAAAAAGATTCCGAAGCTGAGCGCGCAGTTCGGTATGCTCAGAAACCTGTTCAGCGATAATGTCCCGTGCTCCCTGCAGCGCTTCGGCGGTATCTTTCACTTCTTCTCCTATAAACGCTTTTGCTTGTTCTTCAGGATGACCGTCCTCTTGTTTTAAAAGCCACTCGGCCAACGGCTCCAATCCTTTTTCTTTAGCCTTTTGTGCTTTTGTTTTACGTTTGGGTTTATAAGGCAGATAAATATCTTCCAGTTCATTGAGCGTCTTCGCCTCATCCAGCTTTTTTCGAATAGCCTCCGTCATTTTCTCCTGATCAGTAATGGCTTTTTCAATAAAAACTTTCCGGTCTGCAAATTCTTTTTGAAAGCGGGCTTCTTCCTGAATCTTTTGAATCATCACTTCATCCAATGCACCGGTTTGGTCCTTTCGGTAACGCGCGATAAACGGGATGGTCGCATTTTCCGCCAACAGGTTAAGCACTGCAGAAACATGGGTATCCTGCAGCGCCAGCTTAGCAGCTACAGAAGCTGAAAAAGTAGATAATGTCGTCTCACTCATGATAAAAATTATGAGCGGCGAAGGTAAGAAAAGGTTTTTTTATTGAAAGCGGGGAAATTTCTTTTTCTGCGCTATGGCTGTGGTCAAAAACTACTTCCTGAACTGTCGCTCTACCCATTTCCTCACAGCTTTACTCAACCTGGCCTTAGCCTGCTCCATCGCCATTTTTCTATCCTCTTCACCGGAAGAAAGTGCAATAATTTCTTGAAAATAGGGGGCCAGCGCATCTTTATTAGCAGGCATCATTCCCGTAAATGCCACCACCGGAATCGCTTGCCTTTTTGCACGCAAAGCCACTTCGAAAGGGCCTTTTCCTTCCAATGTCTGGCTATCCAAGGCACCTTCTCCGGTGAATACGTAATCTGCTTCACGCAGCTCCCTGTCAAAAGCCAGCGCGTCCAGAAAATACGCAATGCCAGAAACTGGCTTTGCCGCGGTCCACCCCATCAGCCCCGCAGCCACTCCGCCCGCCGCACCACCAAAAGGAACATCGGACACATCAACACCGGCTAAATCCCGGATTTTCCCACACCAAACCATCAAGACATGCTCGAGCATCACTACTTCATCTTCAGTCGCCCCCTTTTGTGGGCCAAAAACAGCGGCAGCACCGTTTGGACCAAGCAGGGGATTTTTGACATCACAAAGCACAGTCACTTTAATGCGCGCCAACCGGCGATCTAAATCATCTGACACGATGGTTTCTAAATTTGCCAACCCATACGGCAAGTCGGTTATCTCCCTTCCTTCAGCATCCAGGTAACGCAAACCCAAAGCCTGCAGCAAACCACTACCACCATCAGTAGTAGCACTTCCCCCTACAGCGATCAATAATTCCTCCGGATCAATATCCAGCGCTGTTTTTATAACCAACCCAAGCCCGTAAGTACTTGAATGTAAGCTATCGCGTTGTCCCTCAGCCACCAAACGCAAACCCGAAACATCCGCCAAGCCGATGATCGCTTTACGGTTATTTTCCACCCAGCCAAAAGCGGTTTCAATCTCCTGACCTAAGACATTAGTTGACTTAACTTTCATCAACGTTCCTCCCATGGCCTGTGTCAGTAGTCTCATGGTACCGTCCCCTCCATCCGCCACAGGGGATACGGTGTAGGATACTTTTCCCCCAAAGGGCCGCAAACCTTCTGCCATAGCCTGCGCCGCCTCCAAAGCAGACAAACTGCCTTTAAACGCATTGGGAGTGAGCAGGATATGCATGGTTAATCCGAAGCTGTTTTTTCTTTCAAAGAAGAAAGCAAAATATCAATATGTTCAAGGTGTGTTCTGAAAGATAAAACGGCCAGGCGCATCCAATAAATACCGTCAATTTCCGTTCCGGCTATGAATACTTTTTTTTCATTCTGAATGGCTTTCATCAACTCTCTGTTGTATTGATTCGCTTTCTTGGCATCATTTTTAAATCTCTCAGGAACATAGCGAAAAATGGCTACGGAGAGATCGGGATCCGGTCCAACCTCAAAGCCTATTTTTTGTACCTCCTGGTGAAAATAACGAGCCAGGAGCAGTTTTTCATCCAGCGCCGCCCGGAAAGATCCGACCCCGTACAACTGCAAAGGCAACCACAGGCGAAGCCCGCGAAAATGACGCGACAGCTCTGCAGAAATATCCGCCGGCGATACTTCCTCATAATCGCCCAGCTGATCCAAGGGAATATGGGTATCCTGAAGATAGTTGGCCTCCATGTAGAAAGATTTAAAGAGGTTATGCCCTTCCTTCAGTAAAACAGCACCGCTGCCATAGGGTAAAAACAAGCCCTTATGCGGATCCATGACGATAGAGTCCGCTCTGGAAATCCCTTTCATTATCTTCCGGCCGTGATCGGTAAGTAAAAAGAACCCCCCATAAGCACCATCTACATGATACCACATGTTATTGGCTTTCGCAATATCCGCCACGGCATTTAGATCATCTACCACGCCCACGTCTGTTGTGCCTGCAGAAGCAACCACCAGTTTAGGCCGCAGGCCCTCTGCTTTATGCTGTCTTATGAGTTGTTCTAAGGCCTTCGTGTCCATCGACAGGTTGGGATTCATCGGAATGAGTTGCAGCTTACAAGGGTCCATGCCGGCGATATGCAGCGCCTTTAACAGGCAATGGTGCACCTGGTGGGTAAAATAAACGACATTTTTCGTTGGTTCGCGAAGCATCTGCTTAGCATCTCTCGCAGCGACTATCGCCGTTAGATTGGCCATGCTTCCGCCCGAACTAAGATGTCCGAAACTTTGATCATCATAGCCTACCAGCTCACACATCCATCTAACGAGCATGTTTTCCATTCTGATAGCTCCGGGGGATACACTATATATGGTAGAATACTTATTGGTCGCCGCCGCCATATAATCCGCCAGAGCCGAAACGTAAAGCCCGCCCCCCGGAATATAGGCGAGATCGCCACCGGAGGACATGTTTATACCCGGCTTTACTAAAGAAGAATCCATGATCCGCATCAGTTCTTCTTTTGTCCGGCCATGTTCCTCTGGGAATAAAGTACTTAAAACCAGAGCGGGTTTATCATCTTCCTCAAAGGCGGAAGCCCGTGGAATATCTTTCAAATACTGTTCAATGTAAGAGGTAATCTGCTGGGTCAGTTGTAGTCTCTCTTTCCCATCCGGCTCCAGTTGAATGGAGTCTTTTTCAAGTCGCTTTATTTCTGAAATCATTCCCAAAGTTCCATATTTCTATGGAAACAGAAAAAAAGCGGTTCTTCCTTACTTTAGTGGCCGCACCCATACATTACGAAAACTCACTTTATGATCATGGTCCTGTAACTTGATCGGGGCAGGGCCATGCACGTAATAATACGGATGGCCGACATAGAGGGTAACCCCTTTCAATATGGCGTGATTTTGAATTAAAATTCCATTTTGAAAAGCCGTTACGGTAGCCGGCCGTTTTAAAGTACTGTCTTCATTAAAGCGGGGCGCCATCCAGATGACATCATAGGTTTGCCACGCTCCGGCAGGTTTACACGCGTTAACCAGTGGCGGATATTGTTTGTAAATACTCCCCGCCTGACCGTTGGTATAGGTCTTGCTGTCGTAAGAGTTCAGAATTTGTATTTCATATCCCGCGTCCCCCTTTCCGAGGGATGCAAGAAAAAGCCCACTATTGCCGTGGTTTTGACCGTCCTCATCCGGCTCTAGCGGTTCCCTGAATTCCAGATGCAATTGGTAATCCTGAAATTTTTGTTTTGTTTGAATGTTCCCGGTCCCCGGCTTTACAGTAAAAAAACCATCGCCAACTATCCATTCGGCCGCTTGTGTGGTATCATCTGTCTTCACCCACTGATGAAGATCTTTCCCATTGAATAAAACAATTGCGTCGGAAGGCGGGTCGCTATTTTTATTTCCCGGCTTTACTACAGGCGGAATCGGTTTATAAAATTCTGTTTGTTCATGAGTCATTGTATCATTTTCAGCTGGTTTTCCCATTTGAAATTCCATAGAATCATAAGCGGCTGAAGATATGGCCATAGTGTTATTTTTTGGAGTGTGCTGTTTGCAGGAAACCAAAAAACATAAAGTAAGTCCCCACAGCAAATAAAAAGATAACTTCATCCTGAAAATTTTATACCCGCGCTTTCGCCATTCAGGCGATCGCTGAAGCTTAATTTCTAAAAGACAAAGGGTTAGGCGTAAAGGTAATATTTTTCAGGAAAACGTCACTTTCAAAGCGGACGGATCCAGATGTTGCGGTAACTTACCGGATGACCGTGATCCTGTAACTGCAAGGGTTGTGCGCCGTGCTTTTCATAATAATGTTTGCCGGTGTAAAGCGTTTTCCCTTGTATGGCTAAATGGTCCTGGATCAAAACACCATTTTGAAAGACCGTAAAGGTAGCCGGCTTTTCTACTTCTCCTGTTTTACTAAATACCGGTGCATGATAGACAATATCATAGGTCTGCCATTCTCCCGGCGGGCGACAAACATTTACCAATGGCGGAGTATCTTTATAAATGCTTCCGGCCTGACCATTGACATAGGTTTTACTTTTGTAGGAATCCAGCACTTGCAATTCATACTGGCTTTGCAAAAATATACCGCTATTCCCCCGGTTCTGTCCGCTTCCTTTGGCAGGTGCAGGAGTCCGCCATTCAATATGAAGTTGACAATCCCCAAACGATTGTTTCGTCTGGATAGCCCCGGTGCCGGGCTTCACCGTAAAATACCCGTCCGCTACTGTCCATTCAGCAGGGCCTCCTCCCTTGGCCATCTCCCATTGATCAAGATCGCTGCCATCAAACAGCACAATGGCATCTGAAGGCGCATCGCCCACCGAGTTTCCAGGGGTCACCACCACCGGCACAGGTTGATAATATTCCGTCTGGTCATGCGACATTTTTTTATTTATCGCTGGCTCCTTGGATAAGTATTGCGCAGCCGTAAGTCCACTGAAAGAAAGGCATAACAGGATAATTCCGGTTTGTTTTAGCATCATCTTATATTGTATCGTGAAAATGTAAAGGTAATTTTTTCTGTTAAAAAGCATCATTTTCCTCCCCTTCATCCGTATCCAGGTTGAGGTTCATAATCGTATTCAACAGGTCACCGAATTCCGTTTCCCGTTCCAGTACCTTCTTGCTGATCAACGAAAAAGAAGCCAGCCCATGCAGGACAAACTCTTTCAACAGGTCCGCCTCCTGTCCTTTGGCATGTTTGTAATGTTTAGTCACCACTTCCTTCAAGCCCGCAACCCGGTCCAGTTCTAAAGTCTTTTTCCTGTCGGCGGCATCACGGAACAATTGAATCTTATTTCCCTGTTCAAACCATTGGATTATCTTACTATACGGGTTATGCTGCTGTGCCTGGCGCCTTTTCTTAAACAATTCCGGGTTCGGAAAATAAACAGAAAACTGCGTGCGAATGGCCTTATCCAACAAGTTAAGCGCTACCTGCTCCGGCCCTTCCTGCTCCCCTTCATATACCAATTCTATCTTACCAGTAATAGCCGGAATAATACCGAGCAGATCCGAAATCCAAACCTGTGTTTTCTTCTCCTTATTGATAATAAGACGACGCTCCGCGGCGCTCAAAGCGTTTTCAAAGGCGGAAATAGCCAAACGTGCCGATACACCGCTTTTTACATCAACGAATTCACTGCTTCTCGCCTCAAAGGCGACTTGCTCAATCAACCGCTTCAACAAATCGGATATCGTCACCCGCTTAGCCAATCCGGAATTCACGCTGACCTCCTGCGTTGTAATATCCATAGCGACTTCCAGGGATCTGGGATAATGCGTGATGATCTGACTTTCTATGCGATCTTTTAAAGGAGTAACGATAGCCCCCCGGTTCGTATAATCTTCGGGGTTAGCAGTAAATACAAACAAAATATCCAGCGGCATCCGCAGCTTAAACCCGCGAATTTGAATATCGCCCTCCTGCAGGATGTTAAACAGGGCCACCTGGATCCGTGCTTGCAGATCGGGTAACTCATTGATTACAAAAATACCTCTGTTAGAACGTGGAATGATGCCATAATGCAACACCCGTTCATCAGCAAAGCTCAAATGCAAATTAGCCGCTTTAATCGGGTCAATATCACCGATCAGATCGGCTACGGTAACATCCGGCGTGGCCAGCTTTTCCCCATAACGATCGCTGCTATGCAGCCACGAGACAGGAGTATCGGGGCCCTTTTCTTCAATAAGATGCCGGGCATAAGACGACACCGGGCGTAATGGGTCATCATTCACTTCGGATCCGGCTACAACGGGAATATATTCGTCAAGCAACGATGTCATTTGCCGGGCCATCCGGGTTTTCGCCTGGCCCCGCAATCCCAGGAAAAGAATATTATGCCGGGACAGTATAGCTCTTTCTACATCAGGAATGACGGTATCCTCATAACCAATAATTCCCTCAAAAGTATTTTTTTTATTTTCGAGCTTTGAAATAAGGTTTCTTCTGATCTCCTCTTTAACAGTTACAGGCTGATAATCCAATTCTTTTAATTCACCTAAAGTTTTAGGTAGTGTTTCTACGTTAGTGTTTTTACTGATCATTTTTATTGCTTCTTCCTTTTTGCATTTAATTAATTAGCGTAAGTTTTTCCGCTTATTCTGCTCAAAATCATAAAAGACAAACTGCCCCAGCTTGTCCAGTGAAGAAAAGAATGCTTTCCCGTTATTGGTTTCCGTAAATTCTTTTACGAAGCGTTGCAACCACGGATCGGCGGTCACCATAAAAGTGGTAATAGCGATTTTTAGCTTTCTGCATTGCGCGGCCAGATTCAGGGTACGGTTTAATATCTTGTGGTCTAACCCAAAAGCGTTTTTATAATAGCGATTCCCAACTTTCAGGCAGGTGGGTTTCCCGTCGGTAATCATAAATATTTGTTTATTGGGATTTTTCCGGCGTCTTAATATATCCATAGCCAATTCCAGTCCGGCTACCGTATTGGTATGATAAGGACCAACTTTCAGATATGGGATATCCTTTACTTCGATGCGCCAGGCATCATTCCCAAAAACAATCAGGTCAAGTGTGTCTTTGGGATATTTAGTCAAAATAAGTTCACTGAGCGCCATGGCGGTTTTCTTCGCCGGGGTAATGCGATCCTCCCCATAGAGAATCATAGAATGAGAGATGTCGATCATCAAAACAGTGGATGTCTGCGTCTTAAAATCCGTTTCTCTGATCTCCAGGTCGTCCTGTCCCATCTGAAAACTCTCAATCCCGTGATTGATCTGGGCATTTTTGATGGAACTGGTAAAATCGATCTGCTCTATTGTATCACCAAAGCGGTACGGACGGGTATCCGCATTGGGCTCGTCTCCTTTGCCAGGTATAAAAGTCGAATGATTTCCGGGGGTGGATTTCTTTAATTTTCCGAAAATTTCTTCCAAGGCACTTTTCCGGATGGTTTGCTCGGTCTTCGGCGTGATCTTAAAGTTTCCTGATACAGGATGTTCTTTCAGATATTCTCTTTCTTTCAGTTCATCAATAAAATCCCCTACCCCGTAATCGGGATCATCAAGCCCGTATGCACTAGTCAATTCTGTCAGCCAGTGCAACGCTTCATCGGCATCCCCGCTGGTATATTCCAG
>CAYXRN010000110.1:0-10885 GCA_964467635.1 uncultured Chitinophagaceae bacterium
CCCGGAATACAGGTATTGTTCTGAACCGAGGATTTGAGGGAGAAATGAAACTCAATTGGAATATTGGTGCCGTTCATTTGTTCAGTAATCTGCAGATAACATATGCTCGAAACAAAGTTATTCAGAACGATGAACCGTATCCGAAGTTTAGTTACCAGGATCTTCGTGGATATAGCGTTGGTCATGTACTCGGCTACCAGGCAATCGGCCTTTTTAAGGATCAGGCCGATATTGACAAGAGCGCTAAACAAACTTTTAGCGGTACGGTCATACCGGGAGATATAAAATATCGCGATGTCAACGATGACGGTGTAATTGATCCGAATGATAGAGTGCCTATCCAGATACAGAATGTCCCCCATTGTGTCGGAGGCATCTCAATTGGCGGATCGTACCGATCCTTCGACTTTAGCCTTCTTCTTAACGGAGCCGCCGGGGGGTCAAGTTTCGTCAGTTTATATGACGGCAGCTTGCTTTGGTTGGAAAGATGGAATCAAAGCAACCCTTACGCAAAAATACCCGTTGCTCATAATACACTAAATAACCAGGTGACCTCAGACTTTTTCGTACAAAAAACCGATTATCTCAAGTTAAGAAATGCGGAGATCGGCTATAACCTGCCAGAGAACTTTTTAAGGACACTTAGAATACAGGAAGCACGTGTTTACATCAATGGTCAGAATTTGCTCATGTGGGACAGGTTATGGCTGAAGGATCGTGATCCTGAATCGGCCGGTAGCGTTTACTACGTTAATTACCCGATTCAACGGATTATAAATTTAGGAGTAAGCGTTAAATTTTAATCCTTAAAGACTAATAAAACAGATATCATGAAAAATACATTTAAGCAGCAAAGGGCTGTGTTCGTATGCCTGTTGCTGGTACTGGCATTTTCTTCCTGCAAAAAAGACTTTTTGGAAAGGGCTCCTAGCGATTTTATCAGTGAAAAGGAGGTGTTTACCAATATAGATAATGCAGAAGCTTTTCTTAACAACGCATATAATGATTTACCCGACTTTCAAGTATGGACGGAAGATCACAGCGGTTTATATTACACGGGCGATGGTACCGATGAAATGGGTTATCAACAGAGTTCCTTTGTTACGCAGACTCCTTTTGACTTTAATACAGGGAATTGGAATCCTGTCTCGTTTCCTATGCAGCATTTATGGAAAGATTATTATTCGGCTATCAGGCGGATAAATACGTTTCTGAATAATTATGATAAGATACCCGAAGAAGTAACGGGGGGAGGAGTAGCCTCTGATAGGAAAAATAGACTAAAGGGAGAAGCTTATGGCTTGCGTGCTATGTACTACTTCCAGCTTTTTAAAATGTGGGGCGGCGTCCCTATCCTGGATCATGCGGTAGATCCATACAGTAAAGGAACGCTTCCGAAGCGGAGCTCTGCAGAAGAAGTAGTAAATTTTATTAAGAAGAATATTAGTTTAGCGCTGCAAAACCTTCCTGCAAGATATGATGCAAGCTTATATGGTAGAATAACGGCGACAGCGTGCAAGGCTCTGTTATCCCGAACAACGCTATATTATGCCAGTCCACTGTGGAATCCGTCTCATGACGCTACCCGTTGGCAGGAGGCCGCCCGAGCAGCCAAGGATGCTTTAGATTATGCCATTAATGCCGGCTATTATTTATCCACTGGAACAGTAAATGGACTGAAGGGGTATGAAAGAGTTTTTCTGGAGTTAGATAATCCGGAAGTCATCTGGTCAAAACAGAATGCAGGTGATAATCAGAGCTTTTGGTGGGATTATTATATGATGCCTCTCTCCAGCGGAGCCTTTAACGTCCAGGGGCCTATCCAGGAGATGGTAGACGCTTACGAAATGATCAACGGACAGATGCCTGTCCTTGGATACGATCCTTCGGGCGAACAGATTATTAATCCGGCATCGGGATATGATCCGGCCCACCCTTACCTGAACAGAGATCCCCGCTTTTATCAAAGCATAATTTATCCTGGAGCCACATGGCAAGGGAGGACTATAGATATCAAACCCGGAGGTGCTGATCAAGTTAATATTGGCGGTATTCTGAGGACAAATTACTGGTGCAAGAAAGGGACGCTGGAATCTCATAATCTGTTTGCCGGATCAGGAGATGCATTGCGGCGTTATGCCATTTTCAGACTTGGAGAATTATACCTGAATTATGCAGAGGCACAAAACGAAGTATTGTCGGCACCGGATCAGGAAGTATACAACCAAGTAAACATCATCCGCGATCGGGCCGGTATGCCTGATCTCCCGGCAGGTCTTTCCCGAGAAGAAATGCGCAAAAGGATTCAACACGAAAGAAAAGTGGAACTGGCTTTTGAAGATCATCGTTTTTGGGATCTCCGTCGATGGAGATTGTCGGAAATCATAGACAACGGCCCCGTTCATTACGTGACGGAAGATGCCAGCGGGAAATTTTCTTACCCAGTATTTCAGCATCGGGTGTTCGACAAAAGCAAGCATTATCTTTTCCCTATCCCGCAGTCAGAAATAGACAAGAATCCGGAATTGGAACAAAATCCAGGTTGGTGAAAACACGGATAGAAAAAACTAAACTAACATTTAAAATGATAAATCATGAATAACAGACGCGACTTTTTAAAGCACTCGGCTATTTCTGCTGTCCTTTTGACACAGACTGGTTTTTTGGCATCCTGCGGGCAGGCAAAGACCGCAAGAAAAGAAACTGGAGATAATTCATATTTTAAAATCAGGGGACTGAATATAGGATGGGATGCGGAGAAAATGCTCGATTGGCCTACATTAGCCCATGATGCTGGGTTGAACACGCTGGCGGTCACCGTTTCAGGATCCGTCTCCAGTTCAGCACCCTGGAAAAAATTTTTAGCAGACTGCCGCAAGTATGATATACAGGTGGAAAACCACCAGCATGCTATGAGTTGGCTTTTACCGCGGGAGTTGTTTGATGAAGATCCAAGCATGTTCAGAATGGATGAAAACGGGACAAGGACACCGGATTTCAATTGTTGCCCTCATTCGGAAAAAGCCTTGGATATTATCGCGACCAACGCGTTAAAAAATGCAAAAGACTATCCCTCCACTACCGGCCGGTATTTTTTCTGGCAGGATGATGGCGGCAAAATATGCCACTGCCCAAAAGATAAAGACTTGTCGGCCAGCGACCAGCTCCTCATTGTGGAAAACGCCATCATTCGTAAACTTAGGGAAGACAATAATGCCAATACACTATCTCACCTGGCTTATTATGATACGATCCCTGCGCCATCCCGGATCAAGCCTGAAGAAGGTATTTTTTTGCAATATGCCCCTTTTGAGCGGACTTGGGATTATCCGATTTCTGATCCGAATGCCAAAAGAGCGGGGAAGGATATTTTCAATATAGAATACCTGCATCACTTGGATGAAAACCTGAAACTTTTTCCTGTTGAAACGGCGGAAATATTGGAGTACTGGCTGGATGTTTCCCTGTTCAGCAATTGGACACATCCGGCAGTAAAGCTTCCATGGAAGGAAAAAGTATTTCTTTCGGATATTGACACTTATGCCAAAAGAGGTATTCGCGATATTGTGTCTTTTGCCATATTTGTAGACCAGGACTACGTGAAACTATATGAAGACATCAGCTTTATTGACGAATATGGCCAAGGGTTGAAAAACTATCGGGTTTGAACGTTTCCAGAGATATAAGATACCGAATTATGATGGTAAAAGTGGCCGCCTGCCTCTTCATGATCTGCACCTGGTCGATCTATGAGGCTCAAGCGCAAGCAAGAGAGTCGTCAGTTATACCCGCGATAGTCGTGAGCGGCGTTTATAAAAGCATGTTGCAGGCTGATGGTTATATTAAACCTTCGGTATGGAAACACGCGGCAGAGGTAAGACTGAGACAACCTTGGGATGATGGAGACGCGGAAGTGGGCACCTGCTCACTTTTGGCAGACTCCGGGTATTTATATTTTATGTTCCAAATTAAAGATTCCACCCCTAATTTTTATTACGGGAGTGACGAACGCATAGTTGCCCGGGGCGACCGGATAGAAATTTTTTTTACCCGCTCGCTACAACTTAATCCTTATTATGGTCTCGAAATCAGCCCTATGGGGTTAATCCTAGATTACCGGGCTGCTTTTTACAGACAAATAGACTACAGGTGGAGCAGTAAAAACATTTGCTTGTTGACGCATGTGGAACCGAACGGTTACCGCGTTGAAGGGAAAATTCCTATGAAGATCTTAAAGGGGTTCATGTCTCGCAATAGGCAGGGTAAACCTTTTTTATATGCGGGAATATTCAGTGCAGACTATCATAGTTGCGATACACTTGACGTGATTTGGAGTTCATGGATCATGCCAGCAAGCAACCACCCCGATTTTCATATCCCTTCCGCATTTGGTAAACTGATTTTCAATTCATCCCTTTTAGTCGAATAACTTTTATATTAATGAGAACTACTGTTTTTTTCTGCCTGATCTTCCTTTTATCCGTCTCCGTTGTAGCCCAAAATCCTGCTTCCGTGAGGGAATACGAGAAAACTTTTAAGACTTACCCATTTTCTGACCCTGACCCCGTTGCCAATGATAAGCTATACCCCTATTTCCGCTTCGACGGATTCACGAGTCGACCGGAAGAGAAAAGATGGAAAGTTGTCGAGTTAGAAAATGATTTTATTAAGGTGAAAATTCTTCCGCAGATCGGTGGCAAAGTATGGACGGCCATAGAAAAAAAGAATGGCAAACCCTTTATCTATAGTAATGGTGTTGTAAAGTTCAGAGACATCGCCATCCGCGGGCCTTGGACCAGCGGTGGCCTGGAAGCCAACTACGGCATACTCGGGCATACCCCCGGGGTTGCCACTCCTGTTAACTACCTAACCCGAACGAACGAAGATGGAAGTGTAAGCTGTATTATTTCCTTACCTGATCTACTGACACAAACGAGGTGGACGCTCGAAATAAGACTACCTAAAGACAGAGCCTATTTCATCACGAAATCGGTATGGCATAACGGAACTGCCCTATATCAACCTTACTATGCTTGGATGAACCTGGGAGTAAAAGTAAGTGATAGCCTGGAATATATCTTCCCAGGTAACCATCATCTATTCCACGATGGAAAAATATATGACTGGCCTTATGATCAGGAAAACGGTAAACCTGTTTTTCTATACGACCAAAATGACTTTGGCAGCTCTAAGTCCTATCATGTTACTGGTGTTTATGCCAACTTTTTTGGCGCGTTCTGGCATAAAGAGAATTTTGGCATGATACATTACTCCCCCAGACAGGATAAAATCGGAAAGAAAATCTTTATATGGGGATTGTCCCGTCAGGGAATGATCTGGGAAGACCTGTTGACGGACCACAGTGGGCAATATACCGAGATCCAGAGCGGTAGATTATTTAACCAGAACGGCCCGGAGAGTGTTTTTACGCCGTTTAAGCAATTTCACTTTATGCCTTTCGGAACGGATACATGGACGGAATACTGGTATCCATTTCAGCAAACTGGAGGTGTTACCGCTGCCGATCTAAATGCCGTTTTTCATCTGCAGCGTGAATCTAAGGATCTGACTTTATCCATCTCTGCGGTAAGTCCCATCGCGGATACGCTTAGGATAGAGGATAAAACGGGAGCCTTGATTTTCAGTGAATTCATTCAATTGCAACCGCTGGAGTCTTTGCAGTTGCCGCTTCCGGGGGAAATTCGAAACAGGATCAACCAGATACTGCTGTCTGGAAGTGTGGTCTCGCTACAAGACAGTGCGAATAGAATACTGGACCGGCCCCTGAAGCAGGATCCCAATTTTGACTGGCATTCAGCTTACGGCTTATATCAAAGAGGCAAATATGCCGCCGGCACGCACCATTATGCCGAAGCAGAAAAATTCCTTCAGGGCGCGTTGGAAAAGAAACCGTATTTTATTCCCGCCTTGTCTGAAATGGCCGCGTTGCAGCTTCGTAAAATGAATGCCGATTCTGCCTTCTTTTATGCCCGCAAAGCCTTGAGTGTGGATACGTATAATCCTGCGGCCAACTACTACTACGGCGTGGCCGCCTGGAAACTGGGCAAATGGTATGACGCAATGGATGGCTTTCAGGTTGCTTCGCTGACGACTCCTTTCCGTTCGGCAGCATTTACCCAAATGAGTAAGATGGCGATTCAACGTAAAGAATACGGCAATGCTCTACACTTTGCATCCGAAGCCTTGGTAAACAATGCGAACAATATTACGGCTTTACAGCTGCAAGCACTGTCGGCTAGGTTCTTACACCGCACGCAGGCGGCAGATAGCATAAGAGACAATATCCGGCGTCTGGAGCCCTTGAATGACTTTATCCGTTTTGAAAACTATTGGCAGGAAAAAGATGAAAAAGCCCTGACAGAATTTACCGAACTCATAAGGGACGAACTTCCGCATCAAAGTTACTTGACACTGGCCGATTGGTATATGTCGCTCGATCTTTTTGGCGAGGCAATAGCCGTGTTAGAAGTTTGTCCTGTCAAGGATGATGAGATAAAATACTGGCTGGCCTATCTGCATAGGAATGACAGCGACAGCCAACAGTGGCTGGATACGGCCGATGCGGGCAGTCCTCTTTTTGTTTTCCCCTTCAGGATCCAGAGCGCACGGGTCATGCAGTGGGCGTTGGAACATTCTTCAAACTGGAAGCCCAAATATTATCTCGCTCTGATCTGCCAATTGAGGGGCCATCCTGAAAAAGCTCTCAGGTTGTTAAATGGCATAGAGCAAAAAGTACCCTTTGCTCCTTTTTATATCAGTCGGGCGCGATTGTACAAGTCATCTGATGTGAAAAATATTGTAAGTGATTATGCTATTGCAAGGTCTCTCAATCCCACTGAATGGCGATATGGAAAATACTTGGCAGAATTTTTATTAGCCCGGGACAGCGTTGAAGACGCGTTACAGACCATAAGCCCATATTATAAAAAAGATCCTGATAATTATATGGTGGGGTTGTTATATACCCGCTGCCTGATTCGGAATAACCAATATCGGGAGGCGGAAAAGGTGCTCTCCGACATCCAAGTACTTCCTTTTGAAGGCTCCTCGGTAGGGCATAAACTGTATGAACAGGTCAAACTGACAAGAGCCCTCCAGTTGCTTCAAAATAAAAAATATAAAGCGGCTTTGCAAAAGGTGGTCGAAGCCCGTAGATGGCCGGAGAATCTAGGAGTGGGGAAACCTTATGATGATATGATAGATGGGAGGCTCGAGGATGAAATAGAAAAACTGATTAGACAGACGAAAAAGACAAAACGGTTGCTGGATGGCGAAGTCAACCGCCTGATCAAAAAAGTGAATATCATGAATTGAAAGATAAAATTGATTTAAATCCTCTAACGGAGAGCATAATATGAATGAGGTAAACAACACAATGGCATTGGACGATTATAAGACATTTTATGTTGATCAATTAATTCATCACGTTACCCCCTTTTGGTTAAACCATTCATTGGATAAAAAGTTTGGCGGATATCTTACCTGCCTGGACCGCAGCGGCAGGGTCTATGATACCGACAAGTTCATCTGGATGCAATGTCGCCAGGTCTGGACCTTTGCCATGCTACATAACCAGTTGAAGGAGAAGCAAGCATGGCTCGACTTTGCTCTGCAGGGCGCCAAATTTCTCACGGCGCAAGGAAGGGATAAAAGCGGTAACTGGTATTTCGCACTTACCCGGGAAGGGAAACCGGTAGTGCAACCGTATAATATTTTCTCCGATTGCTTCGCGGCCATGGCCTATGGTCAGCTGTTTAATGCAACCGGCGATCCGGAACATGCCAGGATGGCCAAAGAAACGTTCTTTAATATCCTGCAAAGGCAGGAAAACCCAAAAGGAAAATACAATAAAGCGTATCCTGGCGTCAGACAGCTTGAAAGCTTTGCACTGCCGATGATCCTCTCCAACCTGGTATTGGAGGTTGAACATATTCTTGAACCTGCTCTGGTGGAACAAACGATTGACCGAGGTATCGACATGGTCATGAATAGATTTTACCGCCCCGAACTAGGGGTCATTTTGGAAAGCATAGGTGTGAACGGAAGCTTTTCTGATTCTTTTGAAGGCAGGCTGGTGAACCCAGGCCACGGACTGGAAGCGATGTGGTTCATGATGGATCTGGCTGCAAGAAATGAGGATAATGCATTGATGCAAAAAGCGGTTGATATCGCACTGAACCTGTTGAACTTCGGCTGGGATCGGGAATATGGCGGTATTTTCTATTTTAGAGATGTGAAAGGGCATCCGCCACTGCAACTAGAATGGGATCAGAAGTTATGGTGGGTCCATCTGGAAGCTATGATTGCCATGCTGAAAGGCTTTCTGCATACCGGCCGGCCAGCATGCTGGCAGTGGTTTGAAACGCTCCATATTTATAGTTGGGAACACTTTGCAGACATGGAATATGGAGAATGGTATGGGTATTTAAACCGGGCGGGAAAAGTTCTTCTCCCGTTAAAGGGAGGTAAATGGAAAGGATGCTTCCACGTGCCAAGGGCTTTTTACCAGATAGCCAAAACCATGGAAAAAATAGAGGCAAACCTGGTATTAAAAGATAGGATTAAATATTGATACTGTTTGGTAGTTGATTGAAAGATCTTTTAAAATCTTAACAGTTCCATGATTCACAGGCCTAGTTAAAACATCAATCGTATTAAGCGATGAAGAGATACACTATATTGATCGCGACTGTGGCTGCCTTAGGCGGCTTGTTATTCGGATTCGATACAGCAGTCATAGCCGGAACACTTACACCATTGAGAAGCGTTTTTGATTTATGCAATGCTGACATAGGTTTACTCGTCGCTGCGGCCTCCATCGGTTGTATACCGGGCGCTTTCTTTGCCGGCAGGCTGGCAGATCGTTTCGGAAGAAAAAAAATGATGGGTATTACTGCAGGGCTATTTATCATTGCAGCGGTGGGCAGCGGTGTTGCCGGCAGTTTTGTCGAATTGGTTGTTTATCGTTTCATAGGGGGACTGGCAATTGGATTGGCGTCCACGCTGGCTCCCATTTACATTTCTGAAATAGCACCTCCAACTTTTCGTGGCCGTTTGGGGATGCTGCAACAGCTGGCTATTGTGGTAGGCATTTTGATTGCCTTTATATCCAATTACTTTATAGCTAACAGCGACTTTACTTTTATGAGCGACAACAACCACTGGCGGTATATGTTGGGTGCGGCGGCGGTTCCTTCTTTAATTTTTCTGTTGTTGTTGCTCTTGGTACCTGAAAGCCCCAGATGGCTCATATTAAAGGAACGCATTATCCAGGCGAACAAGATATTTGGAAAAATCTATTCGCCGCAATCAGCAGACCAGGAAGTGAAAGCGGTGCAGGATGATCTAAGAAAGGACATAAGGAAAATAAAGTTTGGCGAAATATTCTCCTCGCGCTATCGAAGAGTGGTGTTAATCGGCATTGCCTTCGCCTCCGTCGCTCAACTTACAGGTATTAATATCATATTTTATTATGCACCAATGATCTTCGAGAAAACCAATGTGGGTGGTAGCGTTCTATTTCAGACGATTCTTACGGGAATTGTGAATCTTATCTTTACGCTGATCGCGTTCACCATGATAGACCGTATCGGGCGGAAGAAATTATTATTGAGCGGTTCTGCCGTTATGGGACTTTGCATGTTACTGGTCGGTTGTTTATTCTACGGTGATAAATTAGATAATTATTTAGTGCTGACAACGATCTTCATCTATATCGGTGCCTTTGCCTGTACTTGGGGAGCTGTTTTATGGGTATACGTGGCAGAGATATTTCCAAACAAAATCAGAGGACATGCCACCTCATTTGCTGTTTTTGGCAACTGGGTTGTGAACGCTATTGTATCGTTTACTTTCCCTGTCTTACTTTCAGGCATGGGTGCCGCCGGCACCTTTTTTATATATGGAGTTGTAAATCTTGCCATGATAGTCTTTGTAAGCAAGTATATTTTTGAAACCAAAGAAGTACCATTGGAAAAAATTGAACAACTCTATTCCGCCGTTTAATGTGCGAGGCGGTCTTTACCATATGCTTTAAACATTAAAAACAGTGTGCTGCTTCAGCTTTTTTATTAACCCATCAAGGCCCAAATTTGTGGTTCCCATGCGATATTGTTACATTCGACTAAGCTAAAATTAAAAAGCTGCTGCCTTGCCGTAAAGCTCTTATATAACATCTGTGCTGTTTCCTTTTTCATATACTTGAGTTTTCGCTGCAGTAAGCGATCTTGGCGTTTTTTCGGTTTGTGCTGATAATTATTGAGATCTCCACTGGATAGGCCTCCTATTCTACCCTCACCATTTCGTATTCTATAGGCCACGCTTCCAGCAATGGATTTTTTTCGACAATCGACTAATAATGACCTTTCCTCCTGAGATTATATTATTGGGGCAGAGGATCAACTCGGAGACAATCCCATACACGCCAAAACATCTACGCATGTAAATCAAAGACCGGCGAGTTCTGTTCTTTTTTTGTCAACCTCAGTATTTCCCCTTGCCGATGCATAGCGGCAATCCGTTATACTCATGCCTCAAGGGGTTGAAAAAATAAGAATCTTTCATAATTGTCTTCCCATAGAACCAGTTGGTCTTCCCGCCATTGCCCTTGGTCTGACTCATACGATGTGAACATTCGCCTGCCCAACGCATTTCCAGCATGGATACCAAAAAGATTCGTAGAAATTCAGTAGATTGAGTTTGGCTTTCACTCTGTTAAGATAATAGTGTTTCTTATCTTTACCAAAGCTGCATCTTAGCCGACTGACTTTATCTTTGGTTACCATTCGGGCTAACTGTCTTTCTACTACACTTTTCCGACTATCTTTTAATGCCCGCAACCATTTTAATATAAAGTTTTGCCGCC
>CAYXRN010000111.1:0-10766 GCA_964467635.1 uncultured Chitinophagaceae bacterium
TTGCCGCCGCTTTGATCATCGCGTATTCGCCACTTACGTGATAGCCGCTGACCGGGATGGTTACCGCATTGCGTACTTCCCGTATAACGTCCAGGTAGGCCATGGCCGGCTTTACCATAACAATGTCGGCGCCCTGCTCCACGTCCTGCAGGGTCTCGTTTATCGCTTCGGTGCGGTTGGCAAAATTCATCTGATAGGTTTTTTTGTCGCCGAAGCCGGGGGCGGATTCTAGTGCGTCCCGGAACGGGCCATAAAAACAACTCGCATATTTTGCGCTGTAAGCCATAATACCTACCCTGGTATAACGGTTTTCTTCCAGCGCATGGCGAAGCGCGCCGATGCGACCGTCCATCATATCACTGGGGGCGATAAAATCAGCCCCGGCAGTGGCATGGGAAAGCCCCATTTTAACCAAAGCGGCTACCGTCTCGTCGTTGAAGATCCGTCCGCTTGCTTGATCAATAATACCATCATGGCCATAAATCGAATAAGGGTCCAATGCCACATCTGTCATGACCACCATTTCCGGAACAGCCTCCTTGATGGCTTTGATGCTGCGTTGCATGAGGCCGTCGGGATTCCAGCTTTCTTGTCCCGTATTGTCTTTTAAGTGGTCTTCGCATTTGATAAACAACAACACACTCTTGATCCCCATCGACCATAGCGTTTTGACCTCTTTGATGGTGTGGTCTATGGAATTCCGGTAATAACCTGGCATGGAAGGAATCTCGACTTTTACATTTTCGCCTTCATCGATAAAAAGGGGAACAATGAAATCTTTGGGGGTTAAGGTGGTTTCTGCCACCATATCGCGGATAGCTGCGCTTTGGCGGGTGATCCGGTTTCTTCTTTGAATAATCATACGATAACATTTTAGGTGCGCCTACCGGCGATGTGCGTTTTGGTTTTTTGTGCTTTGTTTCTATAAATTTTATGTCCCGTTACCCGTTACGGGACCGTTTTGTTTAAACCCAATCCTTAGGATGCTTACACGCTTGCAGCAACTTCCATTCTTCACTGCCTTGCTCCGGCTGGTAATTATAGTCGAACCTGACGGTCGGAGGCAGGCTCATTAAAATGCTTTCTGTTCTTCCGTTGGTCTTTAAGCCAAAAATGGTTCCCCTGTCGTGAATCAGATTGAATTCTACATACCGTCCTCTCCGGATTTCCTGCCAGTATTTATGCCGGGCATCCCACATTATGTCTTTTCTTTTTTTAACAATGGGAAGATAAGCTGCGATAAAACAATGGCCGTTGGCTTGTTGAAAAGCAAATAATTGCGTGGTGTCCATCTGTGGGGTAGGCCGCAGGTGATCATAAAATACCCCTCCTATACCGCGCATTTCGAAACCACGGTGCGCGTTGTTGAAATAATGATCGCATCGCTTTTTAAATTGTGCATAGAGGTCGCTTCCAAAGGGCTGGATGGCCTGCTTCAGGGTCTGGTGAAAATGTACGGCGTCTTCCTCAAACAAATAATAAGGGGTCAAATCCGTTCCGCCGCCAAACCAACAATCGATTACCTTGTTGCTTTTATCGTAGAGCTCAAAATAGCGCCAGTTGGCATGCACGGCGGGCACAAAGGGATTAACCGGGTGAAGTATAAGGCTTAGCCCGCAGGCGAACCACCTGTGTCCGGATATGTTTAACTGATTGCGCATGGCATCGGTGACTTCCCCCTCTACCACGGAAGTGTTTACCCCTCCTTTTTCAAAGACGGCGCCGTTTGAAATAACACGGGTCTTACCACCGCCGCCCTCTGCTCTTTCCCAGTCGTCGTTCCGGAAGGCGGCTTTCCCATCCTCCTGTTCCAGGCGGGCGCAGATGATGTCCTGTAAGGCGTGGATGTGGTTGATCCATTGTGTCCGGAATATATTTGTTTTTTGTGCCGTCATTTTCATGCTGTTAAAGGGTGGCGTATCCTGCGTTTTGCTGCCGATTTTGCGGTGGAACCGTTCATGGGCAGGCCGGCCGTTAAGAAAATTCCTTCACCGCGTCTACAAATGCACGGGCGTGATCCACCGGTACATGAGGCAATATACCGTGTCCCAGATTGGCGATATACCGGTCCTTTCCGAAAGCATGGATCATCCGTTGTACTTCTTTTTTTATTGCCGGAATGGGAGCCAGTAATTGAGCCGGATCAAAGTTTCCTTGCAGGGTTACTTTATTTCCACTTAATACCCTGGCCGTTTCCGGCCGTATGCACCAGTCAACGCCCAAGGCGTTCGCGGAGGTTTCCTTCATTTTTTCCAAGCCGAACCAGGCCCCTTTTGCAAATAAAATGGTGGGACAGTCTTCGCTTAAGGCGTCTATGATTTTTTTGTTGTAGTGAAAACAGTACGCATCGAACATTTCCGGACTTAACAGGCCACTCCAGGAATCAAACAGTTGGATACAGTCCGCGCCGGCACGCACCTGTGCTTTTAAATAACGAATAGTCGTTTGGGTGATCCTGTCCATAATCTGGTGGGACAACCCGGGATTTTTATACAGGAAGGCGCGTGCTTCTTCGAAGGTCTTGCTGCCTTTTCCTTGCACCATATAACAAAAGAGCGTCCAGGGGGCTCCGGCAAAGCCGATAAGCGGCACCCGGCCCGCCAATGTTTTTTTGGTCAGCCGCAGGGCGTCAAAAACGTAATGCAGGCGGTCTTCTACCTCAGGCATACATAACCTTTTCAAATCATCTTCCGAACGAACGGGCTGGGGAAGCAGCGGCCCTTTATTTTCTATCAACTGCACTTCCATTCCCATGGCCTGGGGGACAACCAGAATATCAGAAAAGATGATGGCTGCGTCTACACCGATTTGTTCGACCGGCTGAATGGTAATTTCGGCAGCCAACTCCGGTGTCTGGCAACGTTCGAAAAACCCGTATTTCTCTCTTAACTTCATATAGTCGGGAAGGTATCTTCCTGCCTGGCGCATCATCCAAACCGGAGGACGCGGAACGGTTTCTCCCTTTAAGGCCCGGAGCAGTAAATTGTTTTTTAAGGTATTCATTCTTTGGCTTTAAAGTACTGAAATAACAGCTTTAGCATGTGATCGGTATCTGGTTTTTTACTCCTGTATACGGGATTGCCGCTCCTTTTTTTTATAGCGGCGGCCGTTGTAGCACCTATGGCGAAGCAGGGGGTATCTTTTAATAGGGTGTTTTTTGAAAAGAAACTTTCTACTGCGCTGGGGCTATAAAAAAGATAGGCCTTATACTGATCTTTTAACTGCTTCGGTGACGCTTCGGTCTTATAGATGATCCATTCGTTGTAGCGGATGTTGTTTTGCCGCATAAAATCAGGCAGCGTATTTCTACGCCTGTTCCCGCAAAAAAAGTGAATCGGCTGGGTATATGTAGTCCCGCTCATTTTATCAATCAATTGGTTGGCGTTATCGGCTTCAGCGAGGATCCCGGATGGAGGAAAGTAGGTCAACAGCTGTTGCTTGGTAGCGCCGGAAAGGCAATAATATTTCCAGGTGGCTGTTATTTTTTCGGGTATGTCTTCCAGGTAATGATCAATGGCGATTGCGGCTGCATTTTTACTGGTAAACAACAAAGTTTGGTGCGGCCGGTTGAGCTGCGAAAAAATATCTTTTTTTAACGCTTTAGATAAAATGGGTTCAATCCGGATAAAGCACGCCTCCGTGATCTTAATGCCATGCGCTAACGCTTCGCGGCTGGCCGATGGCTTGAGTCGGCGTGTAGAAAATACATTGGTCATTATTTCCCCCGTTTATCAATGACTAACTTATTAGTTAATTGATCGATGATTTCCCGGGCGCCCGCTTTTAATATTTCCCGGCCTGCCGTTACGCCCAGATCGGAAGCCACAGGCAAGGGGCAAGATTTCTCTATTGCTGCAATCTGTTTCCCATCAGGAGTCAATATATTTCCTTTAAACCGTACGTTACCCTCATCTACTTCCGCCAATGCACTGATGGGAGTAGCGCAACCGCCGAGGAGTGTCCGGAGAAAGTCGCGTTCGAGCTTCGTGCACAATGCGGTCTGCGCATCGTTCAGCGGCTTACAGGCTTGCAACAACCGCTCGTTTTCTTTTTTACATACGACCAGAATTGCTCCCTGCGCCGGTGCCGGTAACATCCAGTTTAATGCTACAGCGTGTTCGGGACGCAGGTGAATGCGTTCCAATCCGGCTGCGGCGAATAAGGCGCCGTCCCAATCATTCTCCTGTAATTTTCTTAAACGGGTATTGACGTTTCCCCTTAATCCGGTAACCGTGCTGTTGGGGTGGCGGCGCAACCATTGTGCTTTGCGCCGGACACTGCCGGTCGCAATCACGCTTGAAGCAGAGGGGTCCTCCAGGAAGGTTTTTGATTCTTTATATACCAGCAGGTCTTTTACAGGGCCGCGTTTTAATACGGCGGCCTGCGCCAGGCCTTCCGCCATGACCGTGGGGACGTCTTTCATGGAATGCACGGCAATATCTACCCGGTTATTCAGGACGGCGGCATCCAGGTAACGGGTAAAGACGCCCTCTACGCCCATTTCATACAAGGGGGTAGATAAGTTCAGGTCTCCTTCGCTTTTTACGGGAATGATTTGTACCTCCCGGCCCTGCTGTTGCAACAAACTGGCCACCTGCTTAGCCTGCCACATAGCGAGCTGACTGTCGCGGGTGCCGATTTTGATCTGCTCTTCCATTTTATTCTTTAACCGGTATTTCAAAAATCTCTCCGAGTACCTGACAGTAGTTGTCTGCCTGTCCGTTTGCCCTTCGCAATTTGCTGGCAAAAACATTGACCATTTTCTGCACCACCCTGGATGACAAGGCTTCCAGTTCTTCGCTGTTGACGGAAGCCTCTTTCAACTGATTTTTAATCTCTTTGCGATGAATTTGTTCCATCTTCTCTTTCATCCCTTTGAGAATAACGGCATGCTTTCTCATTCGGTGCCAATAAAGAAAGTCCTGCATTTGCTCCTCTATGATGGCTGCCGCATGAGGAATGGCGCTTTTGCGCTTTTCAAGGGTATGGTCTTGTATCTGTGAGAGTTCATCCACATCAATCACCCGTATGCCCGGCAGTGCCCGTACTTCAGGATCGACATTTTGCGGGATGGACAGGTCCAGAATGATTTTGTTCCTGGTGGAGACATCTTTTTTACGGACGACAGGGGTGGGGGCATTGGTGGCTACCAGCACGATATCTGCCTGTTTCAAGTGCGCTGAAAGCGCTTCGATCGGGGCGTGCAAAAGCCCCTGTTCCCGGGCGAAGCGCTGCGCGCTTTCTTCCGTGCGGTTGACGAGGGTAATGTTTTTAGAGCCTAAATAATTCAGCAGGTTTTTACACGTATTGCGGCCGATCTTTCCAGTCCCTACAAGCAATATTTTCTTATGTTTAATATCAGGAATTTGTTGCAAGTATTGCACAACAGCGAAAGAGACGGAAACGGTGCCTGAACTTAGGGCCGTTTCGTTTTTAATTTGTTTGGAGACCTGTAAAACACTGTTGATCAGTCTTTCGGTAAAAGTGCCCATCAACCCCGTTTTTTTGGCCATTCTCCCGGCCCTTTTTACCTGGGAAATAATTTCAAAGTCTCCCAGTATTTGCGAGTTCAGACCACAGGCGACTTCATAAAGGTGCCTCACCGCGGCTTCCCCTTTTAAGAGGTAGGCGTGTTTACGGAAAGTTTTGGCTGTGCCTTTCGTCTGCGTACACAGCGCTTCGATCAACTGATCAGCAGCCGAAGCAAATCCATATATCTCAGTCCTATTGCAGGTGGAAAGTATATAACATTCCGGGATATCATCTTGATGAACCCGCCTGCCAAAACTAAAGTAAGCGGCATCATCAAAGGCGAATAAACTTCTAATGGCGGTATTGGTTTTTTCATAGCTGATACCGGCCAAATAAAAGTTTGACAATGATTTAGTAATTGTTGGTTGCATCGTTGAAAAAAAAGTGCTGAAATTCTATTTGCAAAGATACTATTCATGTTTGAAGTTATGCCCTGTGCTTGTCATTGGTCTGTCATATCTCTGTAAAAAGGCCGTTTAAACTTTTTTTATGTGGATATTTGCAGCCACGAATGAAATCTTACATTCACAAATTATCAAACGATTAAGGGGTTATTAATGGAGCAGTCAAAAAAACATTTGGGTATCATTATTATGAATCTGGGTTCTCCGGATTCTACCGAAGTGGCTGATGTGAAACGCTACCTGGATGAATTTCTCATGGATAAGAAAGTAATGGATTATCCTTACCTGTACCGGACTTTGCTGGTGCAGGGAATCATTACCCCCCGGCGTGCGCCCAGGAGCGCTGAAGCGTATAAAAAGACATGGCTGCCCGAAGGATCTCCCTTAATTGTGCTTACCGAAAGGCTTAGGGCGGCGCTGGAGCAGGAGAGTGGAATTGCTGTGGAAACGGTGATGCGTTATGGCAATCCCCGCCCGGATGTAGCCTATAAAAACCTGATGAAACGTGTACCGGATCTGAAAGAAGTCATCCTGATCCCTTTGTATCCGCATTATGCCATGGCCTCTTATGAGACGGCTGCGGTGTATGTGAAGGAAGCCTGGAGAAAAGGAAACTACCCTTTTCAGCTGAAGGTGATCCGGCCTTTTTATCAAAATCAGCATTATATTGAGTTGCTGGCCGGCGTCATCCGACCCTACTTAAAGAAACAGACAGATTACCTGTTGTTTAGTTACCATGGCGTGCCGGTACGTCATATCCGTAAAGGGGATGTTACCGGGCAACATTGCTTAAAAAATGCCGACTGCTGTGCGGTAGATTCGCCGGCTCATCAATTTTGTTACCGCCATCAGGTGATCGCCTCCACGCATCTCACTGCGCAGGCATTGGGGCTTGAGGCGGACCAATATGGTATTTCATTTCAGTCTCGTCTGGGGAAAACCGAATGGATGCAGCCCTATACGGCAGAAGTGCTCGCTGCGTTGCCCAAAAAAGGGGTTAAGCACCTTGTAGTGACTTGTCCTGCTTTTGCCACGGATTGTCTGGAAACGCTGGAAGAAATAGCTATGGAAGGAAAGGAGACTTTTTTACAGGCGGGAGGAGAATCTTATGAAACGACGGTATGTCTGAATGACAACCCGGCCTGGGTCTCGCTGCTCAACGAATGGGTGCAGCAGATTGCCACAGGTGATCATGCCATGGTTTTTGAAAAAGAGCTCGCCTGACGGTTGGTATTTTCTCCTTGTTTAATGTTCGGGGCTTAATGTTCGTGTAAATAGCGATCTCCCTGCATCTTTGCCAATACGCGGGAAAGGTCTTCATGCGTATCAATGGCGAGGCTTTCTACATCCGTTTCCGAGAGATGTATTTTATAACCGTGTTCGATCCAGCGCAATTGTTCCAGGTTCTCTGCTTTTTCCAGTCTGCCCACCGGCAGCTTCACCACTTCTTTGAGTATTTCACTGCGAAAACCATACACGCCGATGTGTTTATAGAACCGGAAAGACGCGGGCCAGTCGGTTTTTTCTACATCCCGTAAATAGGGAATGGGAGAGCGGGAAAAATAAATGGCATTGAAGTCATTGTCAAAAACCACTTTTGGCGCGTTCGGATTTGACAATGTAGCCAGGTCGTTGATCGGGGTATAAAGCGAGGCTATCTGCGTGGATTCCTGCCGAAAACTGTTCAGCACCAGTTGGATGTGGCTGAGTTCAATAAAGGGGACATCGCCCTGTATGTCCAGTACAATATCGGGTTGTTCCTCCATGTTTTCCAACACTTCTGCGCAGCGCTCTGTACCACTTTGATGGGTTGTTGCGGTCATCACGGCCTTTCCGCCAACAGAAGTAATGTTATCAATAATGCGTTCATCATCCGTTGCCACGATTACGTCGTCTAACTCGGGGACCATTTTTGCACGCTCATACACCCGCTGTATCATGGTTTTTGAACCAATATGGACAATGGGTTTTCCCGGAAAGCGGGAAGAGGCATAACGGGCAGGGATAATGGCTATTGCTTTCATGAAATACAGTATTTTAAATGTGAATGTACTACACAGTTGTGAACTACAAAAAAACGATAAGATTTTTTGGCTTTGTCCTGCCCTTCCGACCAGCTTACCGCTTCGGTTGTTAAGCAGGCTTATTACCACTTCACGGGCATGCCCGCCGGGTTCCATACAGGTTCTTTTTTTATACGGACTAGGCTAAAATAGGTATTCTGCATGAAAACGCAAAAATTATTTGCCCTGTAGTTACCTCTAAACCGGTGGGCTGTACGGCGCTGCTTAAAAATTTATAGCGTTGCTTTTTTTTCGCTTACGGTCGGATACATAATTTTCAAAGGCGTTCAATGAAAAGCTGCTGAGGTTGCTGGCGGGGGGCAGGCCGCCTTTTTGGGCACTCCATACGCCGTATTGAATGTCCTCGATCCCTTTTGTAGCGTGGGCGTCCGGATCTATGGATAGCAGGGCTCCCTGTTTCAGGGCATATGGGATAAATTGCCAGTCCATATCCAGCCTGCGGGGATGGGCGTTTATTTCTATGGCTACTTCATTTGCTACGCAAGCATTGATAATCGCATGGTGATCTATGGGGTAGCCTTCTCTGCTTAGCAACAGGCGCCCGGTCGGATGCCCTAATATGGTAGTGAAAGGATTGGTGATGGCGTTAAGTAAGCGCTCCGTGGCTTTTTGTTTATCCATTTTCAGGCTGCTGTGAACCGAAGCAATGACCAGGTCAAAGGTCTTTAGTATCGCCGGTTCGTAATCCAATGAGCCGTCTATCAGGATATCTGATTCAATGCTTTTAAAAATTTTGAAAGGCGCCATTTTTTCATTCAGCGCGTCTATTTCTTTGTGCTGTGCAATAACACGCTCCACTTGCAGGCCGCTGGCATAGGCGGCGGAGCGGGAATGATCGCTCACCACCAGGTATTCCATTCCCATGGCCCTGGCGGCCAAGGCCATTTGTTCGATGCTGTTTTTCCCGTCGCTCCAGGTGCTGTGTGCGTGAATAATTCCCTTGATGTCTTTCGGTTGGATCAGCAGTTCAGGATCGCTCTGAAAGTCCTGAACCGGATATTCACGCCTTGGCGGAAGTATAGTGGGGAAATGCGCGGCCGTAAAAAGCTTTTCCTCTGATTCAAACTCTTGTTTGGTTAATTCAGGATGGGCCTGATAAAAAGAATCGACAAATGGCGTGCTGCCTGTTGTTTGAAACAGCAAGGATCCCCACCGCGCTTTCGAGGAAAAATGCAGCATTACTTGGGGATGGCGGTCCGCTTGCAATATCAATTGGTTTCCTTCCCGCGTTTTCATGGTAAAACCTTCAGGCAAAGCCGTGATGACCCGATCAGCAGAAAGGTTCGTGATGTATTCCAGTGTAGCGATGATGTTTAGTTGCCTCCGTAAATCTCCTGTGGGTATAAATAAGGCTTCCTTTCCAAAAGCTTTTTGCCAATGGGTTAACAATGCTTGTGAAAATACCAACGCTTCCGCATAGAGGTAATAGTCCAGCGAATGAAGATAATATTCAATGGTTTTGCGGATGCTCTCCTGGGTTTTGGAGCCAAAACCTTTATAGCGGGTAAGCCGGTCTTCGTTGCAGGCGTAAAGCAACTCCCCCGCGGTTTCAATGCCCATCTTTTTCCAGATCACCGCCAGTTTTTTCGGCCCTATCCCTTTGATGTCAAGCATATCGAGTATGCCGGCCGGAGTATCCTCCAGGTACTGCTCCAGTAAGGGGAAACGGCCGGTAGTGCACAGCGTTTCTATTTTTTTCCGTATGGCCGGGCCAATTCCCTGTATGCTGCTAATCTCGGCCTCCGTCATTTCCGTGATGTCCTTTGGCAGGCGTTCGATCTGGAAGGCTGCATTGGAATAGGAGCGTATTTTAAAGGGATTTTCTTCGTGCAGGGCCATAAGCTTGGAGAGCCGGGCAAATTTTTCTGCTATAGTACTGTTATCCATTTTTTAGCAATGATAAAAAAAGTCCCGCAATTGCGGGACTTTTCATTAACCATTTTAACAAGAAAGCTCGAATTAACTATTGTTGGACGACGTCGTGTTGGTATCCGGAGTCTCGGGGGACACAGAAGGCGTACTAGCCGGCGTGGCCGTGCTGGAGACCTGGGATTTTTTAGACGTCTTACTTTTCGTGGAACTGCGCTTTTTGGCTGCTCTTTTTTTCGTGGCACGTTTTTTAGTAGCGCCTTTTTTAGCCGTGCTTTTCTTAGCTGCACGTTTTTTTGTGGCAGCAGCACTCTTCTTAGCAGTACTCTTTTTGGTTGCGCGTTTCTTAACGGCTCTTTTTTTGGTTGCGCTTTTTTTAGTAGCACGCTTTTTAGTAGCCCGTTTTTTAGTAGCGCGTTTCTTCGTAGCTCTTTTCTTCGTAGCGCGTTTTTTGGTTGCACGTTTCTTAACGGCTCTTTTTTTTGTTGCGCGTTTTTTGGTTGCACGCTTTTTAGTAGCCCGTTTTTTAGTAGCGCGTTTTTTAGTAGCACGCTTCTTCGTGGCTCTTTTCTTGGTAGCGCGTTTTTTAGTAGCACGTTTCTTGGTAGCTTTCTTTTTAGTAGCGCGCTTCTTGGTAGCTCTCTTTTTAGTAGCGCGTTTCTTCGTCGCTCTTTTTTTGGTCACGCGTGTTTTGGTTGCGCGCTTCTTTGTTGCGCGCTTTTTGGAAGCTGCGCGTTTTTTTGTTGCGCGCTTCTTAACGGCTCTTTTTTTCGCAGTACCTCGTTTCGCGGTACTACGCTTTTTGGCACCTCGTTTTTTAGAGGCAGCCTTTTTTCGTGTTGTTGCCATTGTTTTTTGAATTTTGGGTTAGTAAATG
>CAYXRN010000112.1:0-10641 GCA_964467635.1 uncultured Chitinophagaceae bacterium
AAGGCCTGTAATTGATTGTGATACATATGTTTATCCCAATAAATTATAAGATTATCTGCTCTACAAATTTGTGATAAATGGGCTTTGCACTCGCTCCGTGTCCTCCATCGCTCAACTGATACGGTGGGTTTCCAACAATAACATCAAATTTCATATTAAACAATTTTTCGGGTTCATCGGTATGTATAAATTGATAAGCGTGGGTTTCCAAAAGTTTTTCCCGTTCATACACTTCCCGGCTGGCGCCACAGTAAATACATTTCCCGGTTCGACTACGCTCACCGGACGACCAGGTATGTTGTATTCTTTCAAAATGCACATTGCCCTGTTCATCATTAAAGTCTGTACAAAAAGAATATTTTCCGTTGGCTTTTTTAGAGCCATACAGGCTGCGGCGGCTCATCAGGGCAGCACTGGTTTGATTCGGATGAAAACATCAGAACGTATCTTTATGTAGCGGTAATCAACCTGTCAGAATATATCGCCGTACCTCCCGAAACCCTCACGACGACGCTCAAAAGATGGATTCCGCACGTATAGAAATTGAAAAAGCCATCCCCCTGGATTCCACTTTAAGCCTCGAAACAAACATCAAAAAAGGATTATTCATCTTTGAACCAATCATCAAAAAATATCCAGACTCATCAAAAATCTATCTTACCGCCCCGAAAGGCGAAGGCCGGATAGATAAGAAGCTGTTTGAAGAAGCGGCCTCCGTTTTTAAAAAACAACTAGAGCAGATGCAGGTGGATACTGATGATTTTAAATTTAAGGAATTTAAAAGTGATAAAATGGACAAAGAAAATTGATCGGATGGGAACGGAGTTTTGAGAGGAATAAAGTGAGCATTTTGCCATTAAACAAAAGAATCATACGAATATCAGGAAAATAAACGTATATTTTATCTGGTAGTTCTGTTTTATGGAATGGGGTATCCAGCACAAATTTGCAGAAATAAAATACGTGCTTATCTTAGTCATTCAGTAGCATGTTTTGGCAATAGGAACCGCAGGAGCCGTACAAATCCTTGACCCATTAATAAATGCCACTTAGCAAATAAAATAGTAAGTTACCGCTATCCGGCGCTAAAAAAATATTTTAACTTAAAATCGAATGGGAGAAAATAACCTACAGAATTTAGCTGCAATAAAAGCAACACCAAAAACTGGAGATGAATATCTGACCTATAATGAAAAAGGTATAGGCTATTCTTTACTTGATTTTTGGCAATGGAGCGTTTCGGATATTTTGGACAACACAACGAGGGGGAAATTTGCAGAATTTATAGTGGGCACAGCAGTAAAAATGGACCCAAAGGAATTGTCTGGTGGGTGGGACGCATTTGATATAAAAACAGCTGGTGGAATTAAGATCGAAGTGAAATCTTCAGCTTACATCCAAAGCTGGAATCAGAAAAAGTACTCAGCCATTTCTTTTTCAATCAAAAAAACAAAATATTGGGATGCAGCTGATGGTGTATCAGACAATAAGGCGAAAAGACACGCTGACTTATATGTTTTCTGTCTACTAAAAACCAAAAGTCAAGAAACCATCGATCCATTAAAATTAGAACAGTGGGAATTTTATATTTTGCCAACGTACAAGCTAGATAATCATACAAGAAGCCAGATCTCCATAACATTAGATTCTTTACAAAAATTAACCGAAGCGGTCAGCTACAAAAAATTAAGAGCCGGTATAGAAAAAAGTCATGCAGAACAGATCAACTATCAAAAAGATGAAAAAACCATAAAGGACCGGTCAACTGTAGAATTAGAGGAAAACTTTCTTTTCAAAAGCACAAATCTGTAAAATTAAATTAGGTTAAGGACTAATGGGCGAAGCAACCGTATTTTCACGCGTTTAATACAGGCATGCCTTTCCGATGCATATGTATCTGTATACCTTATTGCACAGTTAACAATTACAGCTACACAAAATTTGGCATCAAGAGTACTCTTTAAGGTTATATCATAGACGAACCTGGTTCACCCAATTTATCCATCATCCCTTTCGAAAATAGAGATAGGGCTTATAACAGGTCTGATACTCCCTCCATGTCTCCTTTACCTATTTTCCGGTATCCTACTCAAAATACAAGACACGGCCCTGTGGAGCTTCTGAAGAATGGAAACCTGAAGGTTGTTTGTACTGGAAACACCCCGGACAAATGGCATTAGCCTTTCTGGAAGGGTCAATCTGAATTTTGGCTACAATAAAAGTAGATTCGGTTATACCTGATTCTTTACCCTTTCGCACCTTTGCATAAAAATAAAAATTTATAGTATGCCCAATAACAATTTATCTAGAGAGGATACCAAATTTAAAACCACAAGCTTAGCCAGCCATCAGGTAAACCGCATCGGTTTCGGTGCCATGCAGCTCCCCGGGCCCGGCGTTTGGGGACCTCCCCATGAGCGGGAAACAGCGCTTGCCGTGCTGCGAAAAGCCATAAAGTTAGGAGTTAATCACATTGATACGGCACAGTTTTATGGACCGGACGTCGCCAATGAATTAATCAGAGAAGCCCTATATCCCTATCCCAAAAACCTAGTAATGGTCAGCAAGATAGGCGCCGAACGGGATAGTAAAGGCGGCTGGATTCCAACACAGCGCCCCGAACAATTACGTGCAAGCGTAGAAGATAACCTACGCAGCCTTGAAATCGATCGCCTGCATGTCGTGAACCTTCGTTTGATGGATGCCATCCCCGGAGGCCCTCCGGTTCCTGAGGACCAACAAGTCATTCTTGAGGATCAAATAGCAGAAATGCTCGACCTGCGCCGCGAGGGCAAAATAGAAAATTTCGGTATCAGCAATGCCAATATGGACCAACTTCAACAGGCATTACCAGCTGGCATCGCCTGTGTGCAAAATGCTTACAGTCTGCTTAATCGGAAAGATGAACAGATGTTGGAATTATGTCTTGAAAAGAAAGTTGCCTGGGTACCTTTCTTTCCATTGGGTTCCGCCGGAATTCCGGGAATAGCCCAAGTAAACAAGCATCCGTTGGTAATTCAGATTGCTCAGCAGCTGGGGGCTACGCCGGCACAAATCGGACTGGCCTGGCTGCTCGCCCATGCGCCCCATATTTTACTGATACCGGGCACTTCCAATCCGGCGCATTTAATTGAGAACATGGCTTCAGGTAATATTTTCCTAGACCGAGAAGCCATGGAATCATTGAACCAATTGGCTGTAGAAAAAGAGTGATTTCGGATTTTTCTTTTTACTTTTATAAAATATCGCATTTTGTAAAAACAGAGACATGGACAAACAACCAATTCACCGGCTACAATCCATCACTGAAGCGCACCGAATGAGGGGCATACCATCCCCAGAACACCCGCTGATCAGTGTGATTGATATAGAAACACTGCAATATGATCCCACCGGTGAATTGGAAACATTAATGTATGATTTTTACTCTATTGCGCTGAAAAGAAATTGTAAAGGAAAATTCAGGTACGGTCAACAACAATACGACTTTGACGAGGGAGTGATGGTCTTTATCGCCCCTCATCAGGTATTTGAGATGAAGCATGCTCCTGAAGAAGACAAAAGGCATTCAGGCTGGTTGTTACTGGTGCATCCCGACTTGTTATGGAACACGCCTCTGGCCCAAAAAATCCAACAATATGAATATTTTGGCTATGCGGTAAACGAAGCTTTATTCCTTTCCGACAAGGAAGAGACTGTCATCATCAACCTCCTTCAAAACATCCGACAGGAATATCAAAACCGGATGGACCATTTCAGCCGGGAGGTAATTATCGCGCAACTTGAATTGCTGTTCACCTATTCAGAAAGATTTTATCATCGACAATTTCTTACTCGAAAAATCACCAACCACACCATCCTTGACCGATTAGAAAAACTGCTTTCAGATTACTTCAACAACGATACTATAACACTAAAAGGCCTGCCATCTGTACAATTTGTAGCAGATTCTTTAAATGTGTCCCCCAGTTATTTAAGTGGGTTATTAAAAGTATTGACCGGGCAAAGCACGCAGCAACACATTCATAACAAGCTCATAGAAAAGGCCAAAGAGCAATTGTCCACTACAAATTTAACCATAAGTGAAATTGCTTATGAATTGGGATTTGAGCATTCCCAATCTTTCAGCAAGTTATTTAAAAGCAAAACCTGTCAGACGCCCTTGGCATTTAGGGCATCATTTAACTAAGAAAGTCATTGCCAACGGTTATTGCTGACTAAGCTAAGAGATTGCAACCGATGCCGGCCGGAGAAAATTACTTATCTTTTCCGATTGCAGCCTTACGATGTTCTAGCCCCCACTCCAACATGGCATTTACGACCTTTTCGAACGCTTTACCAGACTTTGTTAATTTATATTCTATACTGACCGGAATAGTATCATAAACAATTCTTGTAACGATTCCATTGGCTTCCAGGTCTCGCAATTGCTTCGACAACATCCGGGAGTTTATTTTCGGGATTTCCTTTGCTAATTCACCATATCGTTTTTTACCAAAAAACAGGGACGCGATAATTGGCATCTTCCATTTTCCATTAATCACGTTCAAAGTCTCATTGACAGCTAAAATATAGCTCGTTGAACAATCGCTAATACTTTTCAAATCTGAAATCTTAGTCATAACCTGTCGTTTTTGTTGCCACTATACTTTCGTAAAGTACTTTACAAAGGTACAGTACTTACTTTTGTAAAGCAAAAGTAAATAATTTTGCGGCAACAAAATACTTAATAAAAAAACAAAAACAATGAGTAAAATCTTAGTAACAGGGGCAACCGGACATTTAGGAACAGCGGTGGTTAATCAGCTGGTAAAAAACACAAACCCCAACAATATCGTGGCATTAGCACGCGATGAAAACAAAGTAAAGTCATTGAAAGAAAAAGGTATCGAAGTCCGCTTAGGAACTTTTGACGACATGGCCTCGCTTGACAAAGCATTGCAGGGAATTGAAAAAATCTTTCTGATTTCTACGGCGGATCCGAACCGATTGCTACAACATAAAAATGTGGTGGACGCTGCAAAAAAAGCAGACGTAAAATTTATTGCTTATACAAGTGCTCCGCTTAAGGATTTAAATTCACTTGTGGCGAAACCGTTGTTTGAAAGTCATTTTCAAACCGAAGACTACATCAAAAAAAGCGGTTTAGCCTATGCGTTTTTACGTAATACCATTTATGCAGATATGGTACCGTTTTATGTTGGGGAAAATGTGTTTGAAACAGGTATTTATCTTCCTACGGGAACTGCGAAGTTACCTTTTGCGTTACGAAGAGAAATGGGTGAAGGTGCGGCAAATTTACTTTTACAAAGCGACTTACATCAAAATAAAGCGTATGACATCACGAATACCGAGTTGTATTCGTTTGACGATGTAGCCAAAGTACTTTCTGATTTGTCGGGTAAAATAGTCACTTATACCGATGCAGATGTAGATGAATTTAAGAAACTGCTGAAAGAGCGTAATGAGCCGGATCAAACTATTTTCATGTTTACCGCTCTCCTTACTGACTTCAAAAATCATCAGTTCGAAAAGACAACAAACGACTTGGAAGAATTGCTCGGCAGGCGGCCTGCTACCCTGAAAGAAGCGCTGAAAGAATTATACAAACGATAAAAAACAACAAAAACATTCACGACAATCCCAATTCAAAATTGAAATCACAAGTAGTCGCGGCGGCTGTATCTCCACGTGCCGGCGCGGCTTCAGCTTATATTCTTTCGAATTAGACGTAAGTGATAAACCAGCCCTTGATTTTAGCCATAATAGATTAAAGATCAAAATAGCTGACAATGAATATCGTCCTGCCTTTAAAGGGAAAGCGTCAATTTGTTACAATCACAGAAAAACAAAAAGACCCGCCTCTAACCTACCCTTTACACCGTTCAATCCCCTCCTGAATACCCACTACTGTTTCGCGGGCTAGATATTTTAATCCGGCCGTTATACGGGCGGCCTGCACCTTTTCGGTAAACGGTTTGATTTTTTCAAAATAGTTGTCAAAAGCAGTTTGACAGTCATCATTTGAATCAACTACTTCGTTTTGAACGCGTACTAAAATTGTTCCTCTGCTAATTCGTTGTTGACCATGGCACCTGTGAGGCTTCCACTTTGAACGGCATTGGCTATCGAACGCATCATTCCGGAATTATCGCCGCAAGCAAATATCCCCTCAACTGTTGTCTTTTGGAAAGGCCCTACCTTTATGTGTCCTTGCTCAGTAAGCTCACAACCTAGTTGAATTGGTATTTTCGAATATTGTTCAAAAGGAAGTGCTGCATACAAACATTCAAAGGGTGCCTTTTGGCCATTCTTAAAAATCACGTTTTCGATGCGTCCCTCCTGATGTTCAATGGCTGAAATCTCAGCCTCCTTGATTTTTATAGCATGGTCGGCTAGTTTTTTGATTTGGTCAGAAGTAAAATCGGCTTTACCAGAAGTAAGAATGGTTAAATCATCCGTTAGGTTTTTGACCAGGGGAGCCAGGTGCATCGCTTTTTCCGCATTCGCTAATAGGGCTGTTTGGCAGTTACGGAATTCATAACCATGACAATAAGGACAGTGCACAACTGAAATACCCCAACAGTCAGAAAAGCCTTTTATATCAGGCATGACATCTGCAATCCCCGTGGCTAAAATCAGTTTTTGAGCGGTACATTCGTTGCCTGATACGGTTTTAACCAGAAAGCCGCTTTTTACCGTTTCTCCGCTAATAGCCTTATCTTCCCAAAAACCAACGGAACTATAGTTTAATACCTGTTTCTTGGCGATGTCTCTTATTACATCTGGACGGGCCCCGTCCTGTGTGATAAAATTGTGGGCCTGAGGGGTCTGTCGGTTGCAAGGCAATCCACTGTCTATAACCAACACTTTTCTTAGTGATCTGCCCAACGTCATTGCCGCGGAAAGCCCGGCATAGCTTCCTCCGATGATGATTACCTCGAAATCTGTATGCATAATGATTGTTTTTAGAACTGTTGAGAGAGCTACCTGAAGCGTAAGCATTCCTCCCGGTATTCCTCATTGTTTTATTGATTGGCTGTCTTCCTATTCTTTAGGTTATGCAACTAAGTCGCAATAATTATTTTGCAAAAGTAGCAGCTATTTATTAATATTGCAACTAAGTCGCAATAAAAATATGAAAAGAAGAAATACACAGTCCAAGACGGAAGTTCTTGAAGTCCTCAAAGCGTCGGGGACGGCACTTAGCCATGATATGATACGGGCCAATATCAGTTCAGGCATGGACCGGGCTACTATTTACAGGGTACTCAACAGGTTTTGTGAGGACGGTAAAGTCCACAGAATTGTCGGGGATGATGGAAAACAATATTTTGCAATATGCCCTGATTGCGGAGAAAAAAAACAAGTTCATTCTCACAGTCATATTCACTTCAGGTGCCTGCAGTGTGGTAAAGTTGAATGTTTGGATAGGGATATTTCCATCCCTTTGCCCGAGGGATATGTAGCCAAGGTGCACAACTTGGTTATATCCGGATTTTGCAATAACTGTTCATAGATTTGTCCTTTACAAATCACTTGGCACCGGAAATAACCAGCGTGCTTCCACCAATTACAACCTTTCCGGCCGGATATTTTTTATTTATAATCTCCTGAACCTCTCTTTTTATTGTTTCTTTTGTTTTTTCATCCGCTTTGCTAACCGCCAAGGCCAACGGCGCCGTTACGTCGGTTATCATCCGCCAATACATCTCCGGACTGCCAAAATTGAAGGTGCAAGGAACTTCCTTGTCAGTAGCATTTTTGAACCCAGATTGTTGCAACAGATTAGTAACCAAACCCTTTTTAGCACAGCGAAACAGCCCCGGAGTATCCGGCCCCGGGGGAAGCAAATGCAAATGCTTATTGATTGTTTGCGCAACTATCGTCGCCCAGGGATTTTTCTCGGGAACGTTCCATACTGACAGTACCACCCTAGATCCAGGCTTTAGGACCCGGTACATTTCCTGGCTGGCCAGAAGAAGGTCGGCTGCAAACAGAAACCCGAGCCGGCAACTTATTGCGTCGAAAGAACCATCAGGAAATGGCAGGTCACAAACATCACAAACTCGGGTGTCTATATTAACAATCCCTCTTTTAGCCGCGTTTTCCAGTGCTATCTCCAGCATTTTCTCTGAAAGGTCTGTGAGCATAACTTTCCCATTTTTCATCATAGCCGCGATGCTCAGCCCCGGCTCGCCAGTCCCCGATGCGATGTCCAATAAATAATCATGCTCCCCTATATCCAGTAAGCGTATGGTTTCCTCCTTCAATGGGGCTAATGTTTGCATCAATAGACTGTCCCATTTTTTCCATTGGGAGGAATACATATTCCATGTCCTCTTTTGTTGTGCACTGATCTTTTCGAGTTCTTTTTTCATAATCCTGATTTTAAGAAAATGTAGTATTTTCAGATTAAGCATTTGTCAGCTGGGTGGCCGAACGGTTCGGATCTTGGTATAGGGAGAAATCCGGAAGCACCAAACTGTCCACCTGCTTAAAAATCCAACAAAGGAACTGCAGTTGATTTAACCCTCATCTGTTGCTTCACCGACCCGCCTGGCTACATCTTCCACAGCTTTCCTGTTAGACCAATCGCTTCCCAATATACATCAAAATATCTCATTAAATTTATTTAAATATAATATTATAGTTTTACAAAAGAAATCTACTACGCTGGTCATGCCAAAATGCAACACTGCCTCCCTAAGTAACTGAAGATGAACGTATCTTTATCCTTCCAGCCACACGGGCTTTCTTAAAAATACCAACGGAGAGTTTCGGGTAAGCAGTCTCCAGGATATAAACGTCCCGGGTGAAAGTACATGAGTCCAAACGTTGTAAGAAGATAGACTTTGCCCCGGGAGGCTAAAGCCGTCGTGATGAAGGATTGGCACGTAACGAATGATACTAAGATGGAATAATTAGAAAGAGTTATGTATCTTTATACGCTATAGGCCCTTAGACAAGGGCCCGAGGGCTTAGACATAACTTAAACAGCGTGAACTTTTTACGTAATCACTGGTATGATATTGGTGGATTTTTAGGCGTAGTTACGCTCGGAATACTGTACTTTTTCTTGCCCGTCATATCCCACTATCAGGCATTGATGTGGTTTAGTTTGATTTCCCTTTTTTTTCATCAGGTCGAAGAATACCGGATCGTCGGCACGTTCCCGGGAATGATTAATAATGTCGTCTTCAATAGTCCGCTACCAGACAGGTATCCCCTGAACAGCAATACCTCTCTTATAATCAACGTATGGATCGGTTGGTCCCTTTATTTGCTCGCGGCCTTAACCGCAGAGCAGCTTATCTGGCTTGGAATGGCCACCATATTGATTTCATTAGGCAACATTATAGCCCATACCATCCTCTTCAATATCAAAGGAAAAACAATTTACAACGCGGGACTGGCGACAAGCTGGCTGCTGTTTTTTCCTTGTGTTTTCTTTTTCTTTAAAATCGTTCACGAAGAGGGTCTAGCTTCCTCCATAGATTATTTAATAGGCATCCCGTTGGGGATACTGATCAACATTTTCGGGGTATTTAAACTCATAACCTGGCTCGCAGACAAAAATACTACAGCCCTATTTAAACAAAGACAGTTGCTGCCCTGCGACCGAAATCACTAAATTAATCAACTTAAAAAAACAATTATGATCTTAGCACTCAGAATCGTATTGGGCCTTGTCGCCCTCATCTGTTTCCTCGGAGGAATAAATGTGATGCTAAAAGGAGCGATGTACTTCTTGCCCAAGGATGTGCCCACGCAACGTATTTTAGACGACCTGGTGCGGTTTTTAAGCGGTATATATCTAGGCGCAGGATTTTTGTTTGTATACGCCGCGTTCCATGTTTCCGCTATCGGACATACCCCTTATTTTCTCGGGATCATGGTTATGTTTTCGGGATTGGGACGTTTATATTCGAGGGTTAAAGTAGGATCCGCCGGTAAGTACTTCGACTTCATTCTTATTTTCGAAATTTTGCTCGGATTAGCAATAATTCTGCTGGAATGGCTACGATAGAAGGGAAAAAGTAGAAGCGGCCGAATCAACCTATATATATATCTCCTATGAGAGCAGCAAGTCAAACGAATGCAAGCAAGCAAGTATAATCATTTAGGAAAATACGCACAAAAAGCTGCCTTGGTTCGGGAACCCGAGAATCCGAAACCATCTTGAATATTGCAGCACCGGTGGCAACACCATTGTTTATCCAAGGTTTGTAGCATCCTGGCAGGTGAACTACCCACCCACGGCAGAGCCGATGGGTTGGGCTTCGGGCTTCACAGACCTACGCTTCTCAAAAGAAGTCTGATTTGAGTCTCCACCGGTGTAATCGACAGTCCCTGCCGATAGAATGTTTTTTGCTGCGTTCAAGCCGCTGTCTAAGACCCTATTGCAATTACTACAAGTCCATTCCCTGTCTTGTAGTTTCAAATCTTCTTTAATCCAAACACCCATTACAGGTTTTAGATGACGGAAAGAACCGGTCGATCCTTATTAGCTTCTTGCCCTACCAATCACACTTGTAATTTAAGTACGTCACAAATGTACCCCAACTTGAATCGGCTATATGTTCTGATAGTTTTCTGTTCTTAATCATGCCTTTAACATTTAAGGTCTCAACAACTATC
>CAYXRN010000113.1:0-6570 GCA_964467635.1 uncultured Chitinophagaceae bacterium
GAGCCTTATTCTAAAGATCCTTCAATTGGTATTCGGTGGAATTTTAATAAGGAAGAATGGTTGGAAGGGTTGTCCTGGCTAGATTATGGAGATTTAAGATTTAGTTATGGCATTAATATACGTCCTACAACTAATATTTTTGCTTCGCAGGGATGGTATGAAGTAAATGGCAACTATAACGGTGTAACACGAATTTCCCCACATCTGGGTCTGATGCCTAACCCTCAGCTTAAACCGGAAAAGGTAAAGCAATTTAATTATGGATTTGATTTGGGCTTGTTTTCCGGGCAGTTTGGACTGACGTTTGACTATTACACCAAAAAAGTCTATGATATGCTTTATCAGCAGGATCTTGGTACTTCGACAGGGTTTAAGAGCACTTTTACTAATGATGCTGCTGTATATGACTATGGGTATGAAGTTCAATTTAATATCAGGCCCTTTCCTGCCACCTCACCGTGGAACTGGACGATTAATTTGAACTGGGCGGTTAATAAAAACGTTTTATTGAGGTTGCCTGGAGGAGCTGCGGCCTTACTTTCCTCTGATGGTACCATTATTAACAGGGTAGGGTATGGCGCTTTATCAAATTTTCTGTACCTTTCTCAAGGTGTTTATCGTACCAGTGCAGATGTTCCGGTAGATCCGGTGACTGGTTTACTTTATCAAAGTAGCAGTGGTGCTTTCTATGAGGCCGGCGATATGAAATTCAAAGATGTTGATGGGAATTATATCACCAATAATACCGATCTTCAGGTTGCCGGTTCTCCGGTACCCCGGGTAACAGGAGGTTTTTCTTCCTACCTTATTTATAAAAATTTCTCACTGAGTTTCAATGGCTCTTTTACTCTGAAGAGAGATCTTTTGAACAATGCGTTATCCGATCGCCTGGCTAACCTTCGGCACCCGACGGAAACAGGGACAATAGTTGATTTGAAGGATGTAAATTACTGGAAATCTACAGGGGATGTAGCGAGATATCCTTATCCATTTAATTATCTGAATAGCACCGATCCGCTGGAGCCTCTGCAAACCATATTTCAGGAAGATGGTAGTTATTTTAAACTAAATGCCGTGACTTTGGGGTATACCCTAGATCGTAGCTTTACAGAGCAGTACGGAATAAGGGCTGTCCGCATTTATAGTACGGTTACGAATCTCTTTATGATAACGGATTATTCAGGACCTAATCCGGAATCAGTGACGCAGCTCGGCAGGGACGGCTTAGGTACTTACCCAATTTCAAGGACATTGACGTTCGGATTGAATATTGAGTTTTAAATGGATATTGAATTATGAAACGAATTATTAATATTATTGTATGGGTTAGTTTGTTAGCGAGCCCGATATCCTGTAGAGATTTTTTGGATGTGAAGCCTATAGACCGGTTGAGCGATGGTTCATTCTGGCATACTAAACAGGATGTTGAGTCAGCAATAGCTAATGCTTATGGTCACTTATTTGATGTTTTAACCAATGGACCTTATATTCCTGCCAGTGGTGATATCCGTGCTGGCGAGATTCTTAACGGAGGCAGTTTTTATGAATTTGAAGCGATAGCGAATAATGACCTGACTTTTAAAGTTTATCCCAATCAACATGAATATTATAATCTGGCAGAGCTGTCAGACTGGTATCCTTTTTATCAGGCCATTGCGGAGTGTAATATTGATATTAATCGGATCGCGGATGTTGCAAGCCTAACGGACAAAGAGGTAGCACGATATATGGCAGAGGTTCGGTTTATAAGGGCTTTCTCTTATTTTTTTATGTGTCGGCTTTACGGGGACGTTCCTCTTTATACTAAACCTTATGATAAATCTGCCTTAGCGCGTACTCCACAGTTAGAGGTATTGCAATTTTGTCTGGATGATCTGGATAAAATTAAAGATGTGCTTCCCTGGCAATACGAGGATCAAACCAAATGGGGGGTGCGGGCATCCCGGGGGGCGGTATATGCGCTTATAGCAAATATAAACATGTGGATGGCCGGCTTTGATAAATCTAACCAGCAAAAATATTGGAAGGCGGCGGCGGGGGCCGTTCAGTCTATTGTTGAGTCAGGGAAATTCAGCTTGCTTCCTATAGATCAGTTTAGAAAGATCTTTGAAGGGCGTTCCCGGGAAAGCCTGTTTGAATTTGAAGTGAATGCTAATTATGATCTGGCTACAATCTATGTCACAATAGGGGAGTGGACTCTCCATGATCCGATTGTGGAAGGGTATGGTTCCAGTGACTTGTTTTATAGCGGAACCTACCTGAAAAAGTTATTTCCACCGGATGCCCCTGATAAAAGGCGGGACTTGTGGTTTTATTTACCTTACGCTAATAATGATCAGTCTATGTTTTTGAAGTATAGTAATCTTGTTAACATGAATACCACTCATTCATGGAGATTAAATGACAACCTTATGATTTTTCGCTATGGAGGGATTCTTTTGTTAGGAGCAGAGGCGCTTGCGAACTTAGGAGATAGTCAGGAAGCTGTAAAACTGCTTAATAAGGTCAGAAGAAGGGCTGGAGCAGGAATATACAATTCGTCTGATGGGGATCTGAAAGATTTTATCTTTCAGGAGCGGCAAAGGGAGTTATGTGGTGAAGGGGCGCGATGGTATGACCTGGTCCGTACAGGAAGAGTACTAGATCCTAATCAGTGTATGGATGCACTAACACAGGAACAATTTAACCAGGGGGCCTGGACATGGCCTATAGACCCAAAGGCCCGGGTGAATAATCCTAAAATAACATTGAATTCGTACTGGACTAAATAAAAGGGTAATGAACAGAAGATCGAAAAAAATATACAGCGGATTTGCAATTATGTTGCTTCTTGTAATTGGATTATTTTCTTCCTGCCAGAAAGATTATTATGAGGACTCTGGTTTACAGAACGGCATTTATACGATCTCAACCCTGGACTTTTTGACTAAGGATACTTTCTTTTTTGATTCAGTGGTTACAATCATTCATCTGGCTGACATAGACCATATTATGGCTGACTCTACCATTACTTTTTTTTCTCCAACGGATCATGCTATCGCGCGGGCGATGGATCAGTTAAATAGTGAGCGGTACGAGAATTTTGAAGATTCGTTGACATTGGCAGATATTCCCGGGGAAGTATGGAGAAAATTTTTATTTCGTTATATTTTTAGGGGGAAGTACATGCTAAAAGATATAGCAAGGAGGGATCCGATACAGCTGGATGTTTATCCGGGAATGAATATGGAATCGTGGAATGGATATATTATGAACCTTGGTGTCTTGTTCAGCGATTATGAAGGTACGAAAGATGTTGGCCCGAGAACTTTGACGTTAACTGATATTGGAAATCTTGCTAATCCCAAAATGAGAACCTCGAACGTCGCTACATCTGATTTGCAGACGAAGAACGGGGTAATCCATGTACTTGATGACAATCACGAGTTTGGTTTCTCTGCCAGTGATTTTGTGAACATAGTGAAACAATATATTTATTAAGGGTAAATAGTTATAGAATTTATGGATAATCTGATTTTTTATAGGAGTTTAACGTGGTTATCAGTAACGACGGCTCTGCTTTGTGGTGTATCCTGTAATAAGATAGACTATAAGGGTACTAATCCCTACGCGAATGCCAAAGCACCGTTGACAATTGGTATAAACACGGACTTTATTTCCCCATTAGCAGGTAAACCGGGTACGGTCGTTACCCTGACAGGAGAGGATTTTTCAAAATACCGAGACAGTGGAATGCGCATTAAATTTAATGGGATTCCGGGGAAAATTGTAAAAGCAGGAGATAGTGTACTGGAGGTAAAAGTTCCTGAAATGGCCAGCAGCGGCATGATCACACTTACTGTTTTGCATCAGGTGTTTCCCGGTCCTGTATTCCAGGTGAAAGGGGAGATTAATATAGACCCCGCTTTTCACGCCATGCCGGGTGCGGATGGTGTGATCAATTGTATTCAGTTTGTCCCGGGAGGAAAGTATATTATAGGTGGTTCTTTTGATGATTATGACAATTCGGGGCTTGTAGATGGTTATCATGGAATTGCGAGGATTAATGGGGATGGTACGCTGGATAAATCTTTTACAATAGGAAAAGGGATACAGGGAACGGTTAACACGATAGTCGTACAGGCAGATGGGAAATACATTGTCGGAGGCAATATCAGTAATTATAATGAACGTTTCAAACCGGGGACTATTTCTAATATTGTGCGTTTGAATGCCGATGGTTCTATAGATAGTATGATCGTTAAGAATCAGAGTGGCATCAGAGATACCGTCCCTTCTCTGAATGCTTATTTTGACGGCGTAATAACTAAAATATTACAAGTGCCATCGAATGGAAAACTCGTTGTTATAGGTGATTTTACTTATTTTATGCAAAAGGATTTTACCATTCCAACATTAGACGGGAAAAGAGATTCAGTCAGAATTGACAGTATCAGAATGGAGGGTATCGCCAGACTGAATGAGGACGGTTCTTTCGATTCGACTTTCAATTATGATTTAATGGCAGGAAGAAGTTATGAGGGAGCTAACGGCCCTATTCAGGATGCGCTGATACAAGATGATGGAAAGGTAGTCATAGTTGGAAATTTCACAAAATACCATAATAAAAAAGTAAGCAGGATTGCCCGCCTTAATTCAGACGGTTCATTGGATGCTTCATTTGATCCAGGATCAGGACCCGATGACCGGGTGTTTTCGGTTTCCCGTTTGCAGAATGGAAAATATTTGGTAGCCGGTCAGTTTAATCAGATTAATGGAGAAGAGAGCCGAAAGCTTGCTGTGTTAAATGTTGATGGTACACTGGATCAGAGTTTCAACATAGGTTCAGGCCCTACAGCAGGTCCGGATGGTATTATTCTTAGGGCACAGGCTTTAAAGAATAATAAAATATTTGTAACCGGGTTCTTCAACCAATTTTCAGGTGTGAGACGTGGCGGTACACTGGTGCTGAACGCGGACGGAAGTATAAGTAAAACCTTTAATAATCTTGGTATAATGGAGCCCTCAGGTAGCGTTCTTCAGATCCTTAATGTGCCGACTCCGGAGCAGGCTACTATTATTGTAGGAGGTTTTACCAGCTATGATTTTAAACCTGTTGGACATATTGCTTTATTAAAATATTAAGAAATTGAAAATGATGAAACATATTTCGTGGTATGCCGGTTGTCTGATTTTATGTATTTCAATACTAACAGTGTCTGCCTGCCTTAAAAATAGTTTTCCGGTAGTAGGCCCACCGGATGATGTAAAGGGAGATAGTACGACAACACCTCCAGAAAAGGAATCAGTGCAAAGAAAAGTATTGATCATTGGCATCGATGGTTGCAGGGGAGATGCTTTGGAAGTTGCAGATGTCCCACATATCCATTCGCTGCTGCCACATGCTATTTATAGTTTTGATGCGCTTACTGACCCGCCGACATGGAGCGGGCCGGGCTGGAGTTCTATGTTGACTGGTGTTTGGAGCAACAAGCACGGAGTTAAAGATAATTCATTTTCCGGTAATCATTTAGGAGCCTACCCGTCTATATTCAAATACATAAAACGTATCAATCCAAAAGAAAAAATTGTTTCTATCTGTTCCTGGGCACCCATTAATGAATACCTGATGAATAATGCAGATATTAGAATTAATACAAATGAAGACGATAAAGCTACAAAAGACAGCGCTATATCACACTTAGAAAATGACGATCCTGATATTATGTTTCTGCACTTTGATGATGTAGATCATGCTGGACATCAATTTGGATTTGATACAACTGTTTCTGAGTATATGCAGGCGATCTCAAAAGTAGACGCGTATATAGGAGAAGTATTACAAGCCTTAAATAAGCGGCCGGAGATAAGTAAAGAAGACTGGTTGATTATAATTTCAACGGACCATGGAGGGAATATAAATGGCCATGGGGGTAATACATACGCTGAAAAGAACATTTTTACTATTTTTTATAATAAACATTTCCCTTCAAAAGAATTGGTGCCTCCTGAAAACACTTTATCAAGCGTTTATTTTCAAAGCGTTAATCAGTCAGGACAGGTTATCGACAATACAAACAGCTCTTCTTTTCTTGATTTTGATAGTTATGCCGGGTTTACGTTACAGGTAGAAGTACAGGCTCCGAGTCCGCTACAAAAAGATGATCCGATCCTCACTAATAAAGATTGGAATAGTGGTTCCAACAGGGGGTGGGTTATCGCAGTTGATGGCCAAAGCTGGAAATTTAATGCTGGAGGAAATCACAGTAGGATTGATATTGATGCGGATGCTCCTGATCTGAGCGATGGTAAATGGCATAACATTGCTGTTACAGTGGATAAGGATGGTTATATTCAATTATATCAGGATGACAGCTTATATAATTATTCTAGTGTAAAGGGAGTGCTGGGTAATACATGGAGTACGGGTTCAAACGTTAAGCTGGCGACCGGCGATGACATTACCGGTGGCTACAGAGCTAGTTGGGGGGTCAGTAAGTTTATTGTTGCTAATATAAGGGTGTGGGATACCGTACTCAGCCTGGATGATATGAAGGCGTATGCTTCGTCTTGTGATACGGCTATTTCTCC
>CAYXRN010000113.1:6580-10582 GCA_964467635.1 uncultured Chitinophagaceae bacterium
ATCCATTTATTAATCACTTGGTCGGATGGTGGAAAGGCACTGAAGGGAAAGGAGATCTTTTTAAGGATTATGGTCCCTATGGCGTGGATATGCAACTTTATGGTGATCCGGCATGGATAAAGCAGCAGCTGGATTTATGTAATCAGCCGTTGCCTCCTTCTGTTCCTACTATAGTAGATATTGCTCCTTCTATTTTAGCATGGCTAAAAATACCGGTGGATCCGGGATGGGGACTGGCGGGTATATCCTGGTTGCCTGATTAACGAACATAGTGAAATTTGACATAAAAGTTAGAAAATGAAAAAGCTAATTATCTTATTATTTTTGTTTCCAGTACTTGCCTTTTGTTTTTCTTCCTGTAAACGGATAGATTTTGTTCTTCCTGAAAACTGGGGAGAGCGTAACGGAGATGCAGTATCGGACAGTTCACTTATATATGGTAAGCAGTGGACGGGGAATAAAAGGAAAGTATTGATCATAGGTGTTGGTGGATGCAAAGGAGATGCTTTAAAAAAGGCCAATGCTCCTAATATTAAAGGACTCTTACCACATGCCATTTACAGCTATTATGCGCAAATTCAAGCACCTACTCTGAGCGGCCCGGGATGGAGTTCTTTGCTGACCGGGGTGTGGAGTGATAAGCATGGAGTGAAAGACAATACTTTTTCAGGAAATAATTTCATGCGATATCCTTCAGTATTGCAATACATTGAAGGCGTCCATCCTGAGTGCAAAACGATTTCTGTTTGTTCAGAACCATCCATTAATACATACCTACTTCGCAATGCGGATATCAAAATAAATACAAATGGGGATGATGAAGCATCAAAGGATAGCGCTATTGTCCATCTTACAAATGGAGATCCGGATATCATGTTTCTGGAGCTTTCAGAAGTAAATCATGCCGGACTTCAATTCGGATTTGATACAACTGTAACTCAATATATGGAAGCCATTACAAAAATGGATGGCTATGTGGGAGAAATATTACAGGCTATGAACCAAAGACCTGAAATAAATAAGGAGGATTGGTTGATTATTCTTACCTCTGAGCATGGTGGAACCAGTAGTGGAACTGGAGGGAATTCAGACGCTGACAAAAATATATTTACCATATTTTATAACAAAAAATTTCAATCTAAAGAACTTACTCCTGCAACAAACGTCTTAAAAACGGTCTATTTTACGGGCTTTCATGATGCAGGACAGGTGATTGACCCTACCAAATCATTTCTTGATTTTAATGACTATTCAGGGTTTACACTTCAAATTGAGGTACAATCTCCCGATCCACTTGAAAATGATGATCCCATTTTAACAAATAAAGACTGGAATAGTGGAGGAAATAGCGGTTGGGTAATAGCGGTAAGTGGTCAGAGCTGGAAGTTTAATGCAGGAGGGAGCGGACGAGTAGATATTGAAGCAGATGCACCGGATTTGAGCGATGGTAAATGGCACAACATTGCAGTAACAGTGGAAAAAAATGGGCATCTTATTAAACTGTATCAGGATGACAGTATGTACAGTTACCAAAACTATAATGGTTTTCTAGGGAATACCTGGAGTACCGGGTCAGAAGTCAGGCTGTCCACCGGAGATGATATTACCGGTCTGTACAAGGGGAGATGGGGAATTAGTAAATTCCTGGTCGCAAACATCAAAATATGGGATACGGTAATGACCTCAGAAGATATGAAGCAATATGCGAGTCCGTGTGATACGAGTATTACTCCGGACAATCCCTTTTATCATAATTTAGTAGGTTGGTGGAAAGGAACCGAAGGAGGAGGCGATACTTTTAAAGATTACGGACCATACGGACAAGATATGCAGCTTTTGGCCGACCCTTCATGGATAAGACAGCAGAACGATCTGTGCAATCAGCCCCTACCCCCGTCGGTACCTACTATTGTTGATGTTGCGCCAACTGTGCTGGCCTGGTTTCAGATACCCCAAAAAGCAGGTTGGGGATTAGAAGGGCTTTCCTGGTTGCCCTAAATCGATACCATCTAAAAATCCTAATTGGATTTTGATGAGGTGCCATTGTAAGATAGACAAAATGTGAGCCGGATAGGTGCATCTTTTTCTTTAGTAGGCAATTGTCGGTTACTTCTATCGCAGTCAATTTTGACTGACTGCTAAAGAAATGGAAATAACCTTGATGATAATCAGGGAAAGTAAGATAAAACTTCCTGATATTCTTTAAATTAGCATCGGAAAACTCTTTTCCGATGCTAATAGATAAATGACGGGAAAGATTAGTGGTCAGATAATCATTTTTCAAACGAAGCGGAATTGTAATTCTTAATATGGATGGTACCGTGAGCAAAACCTATAATAACCTGGGGGTAATGGAGCCAGGAGGAGGATTTATCAATCAGGGGCTTAATGTACCGAATGCCACTGCCACCCTGTTGGTTGGCGGATTTACAAGATACAATTTACAATATGTTAACCGTATTGTACGCTTAAAATGTTAATTTATGCCCCGTAAGATTTATCACCAATTTTAAAGCAGAACCCAATGACAAGAACAAAGTTTTTTTTAATTGCGATAATTACTCCCGTGCTTTTCTCTTTTAAGGAACTGCATGCACAAAAGAAATTAAAAACTAAAAACGTCGTAGTTATACTTATTGACGGCTATCGCTGGCAGGAATTATTTCGAGGGGCGGACTTTGATCTCCTTACGAATGAAAGTTACAATGCCGGTGATTCGTTGGATCGCATGAAAAGATACTGGTCCGATGATCTAAAAGAACGAAGGACAAAGCTGATGCCATTTACCTGGAATGTTATTGCCAGGCACGGGCAATTGTATGGAAACAGAGACCTGGGTAATAAGGTAAGCGTAAAAAACCCTTACTGGATATCCTACCCCGGGCGTGCGGAAGTATTGAGTGGCTTTGTTGATAAAAAGATCAACTCCAATGGTTATGGGAATAATCCCAATCCGAACGTTCTGGAATTTATCAATAAACAAAAAGGGTATAGAGGCAAAGTAGTCACCTTTGCCTGCTGGGCAGCTACCGGCCGGTGCCTGAATAAGGAAAACAGCAAAATGCTGATCAATGTTCCTTGGGAGGATATTCAGGGCGCAAATCTCACAGCAGCAGAGCAGCTTGCCAATGAAATGCAGCATTTCACCCCAAAGATATGGGGAGAGGTGGAGCGCCTCGATGCCAACGTTTATGCTTTGGCTAAGTCTTATATCCTGGCTCATCATCCTAAAGTGATCTATATTGATTTTGGGGACACCGACGAATATGCTCACCATGGGGATTATGAAGGGTATTTAAATGACGCTCATAACCTGGATGCCATGATCGGAAAATTATGGCTAATGATGCAGGAGGACCGTTTTTATAAAAATAAGACCACTTTCTTTATTGTACCCGATCACGGAAGAGGAATTGGCAGGCAGTGGACGAGTCATGGATCAGGCACCCCTCATTCGGACGAAACTTGGTTTATGGTCATGGGACCGGATACAAAAGCCAGGGGAGAAGTGAAAACCGATGAGCAGATATACCAGGTTCAATATGCGAAAACCATTGCCCGGTTTCTGGGGTTTGACTATACCGTCTCAGAACCCGTTGGCAAAGCCATTGGAAGTGTTATAGAACAACATAAATAGCTTATTTATGAATTATGTATTGAAGGGTATACCGTATTTGATATTATTTGTGATTATATAGTGCATAGCATCCTGCTTTAAGGATAACTTTCCTTAAGTGGAGCTACCGAATGAGGCCGGTGACAGTATAGTTACAGTCCTGATCACGCAGCTATCCAACGCAAGGTATTGATCATTGGCATAGACGGATGTAGGGGCGATGCTCCAGTGATCATGGCGGAACCATTAATGGCAATGGGGGCAGTTCTTTGGCGGGAAAAATATCTTTACGATATTTTATAAAAGTGGAGCGTAAAACCCACTGATGCCGATAGGCTCGGTGGGATGTAAGCGACCATTAGCCTTGAGTTAAGATGTATTGAGGG
>CAYXRN010000114.1:0-10463 GCA_964467635.1 uncultured Chitinophagaceae bacterium
AACTAATAAACTTGCCGGGCTGGTGCCAGGAGTCGTTTCCTTACAACAGTCTGGGCAGCCGGGATCAGATGGTGCAGGCATTCAAATTAGAGGATCTGGCGCTAAATATATTGTAGATGGAGTAGAACGAAGTATCTCTGAGATAGATCCTAGTGCTATCGCATCTATATCTGTATTAAAAGATGCCGCCTCGGCTTCTGTATATGGACTCGATGCAAATGCAGTGGTTATTATTACAACAAAGCGGGGAAAAAAAGCATCTCCAAGTATTACCTTCTCAGGAGAATATGGAATAAGCGATAATGCCGTCCAACTTGAAATGTTAGATGGACCAGGCTATGCCTATTGGTATAACAAAGCCAGAGAAATGGATGGTGACAAGCCAATCTTTTCTGATGAAGATGTTAAAAAAATGCTTGATGGTGATCCGACAGACGGATGGGGTAACACCAATTGGTATGAGAAAACCTTTGATCTAGGAAGTACAATGGACCTAAATGTAAGTGCAACAGGCGGATCTGATAAGGTAAAATATTTCGTTTTACTTGGTAATTATACTCAAGAAGGAAATGTAGATAGGTTTGATTATAACAGGACTAATGCTCGAACTAATTTGGACATAGAAATTGCGGATCACCTTAATCTTAGATTTGATGTGGCAGGTAGAATTGAAACTACAAAAACCCCGTTTTATGCAGCCTCACCCTTTGCATGGAATAATATTCCTCAACAGGCAATACGTGCTCACCCTTATGTCCCGCAAGAATATAAGGGATTGCCCGTTTCTACCAGAACAGCAAGTTCGTATGTAAATCCGTTAGCCTCTACCAATTTATCGGGATATCACAAAGTGAAAACAAACGTCATTCAGACAAATTTTGCCTTAAAATACAATACACCCTTTATAAAAGGGCTTAGTCTAAAATTTTTAACCGCTTTTGATGCCTCCTATCAGACAACAAAAGCATACTCTACACCGTACTATACTAACGTTGCGAATACGCCCACCACGCCAAATGGTGATATTAGTTATGTAAAAACATATGACGCCAGAGGTACGACATCTAGCCTTACTCAAGGGTCAAGTTACAATACAAACCTTACCAATAACTTAAGCTTGAGGTATCATAAATATTTCGACCAACATGAAATTTCTCTTTTAGCCCTGATGGAGACGGTACAAACAAAAGGAAATAGATTTGGTGCTTATGGATACGGATTTGATATAAAAGCATTAGACGAATTGGATTTTGCCAAATTAAAAGAAAAGAACGATGTCTCTGGAAGTAGTTATATTCGAAGAAAGGCTGGCTTCCTAGGACGATTAAGTTATACCTATGCAAATAAATACCTGGCAGAATTCTCTTTACGATACGATGGCAGCTACGTATTTGGCGGTATGATAGAGGGTAAAAGATGGAGTCCTTTTCCGGCAGCATCCATTGGTTGGCGAATGTCTGAAGAAAGCTGGTTTTCCGAATCATTATCCTTCGTTAGTAATTTAAAAATTAGAGGAAGTGTGGGGCTGACGGGAACTACACAAATCCCACCATATTATTACCTTAATACAATGTCTCTTTTAACACCAGCAGTCGTCTTTAACGGGACTGCTCATAGTGGCTTATTGACGTCAAAACCCGGAAACGTCAATTTAACTTGGGCAAAAGCACTTCAATATAATGGAGGGTTTGATGCAGGCTTATGGAATGGCCTTATGAGTATCCAATTTGACGTATTTTATAAGTATATATATGACATGCTTAGTTCTGTATCAGCTACATACCCCCCTTCTTTTGGAGGATATGTTCATGCATATGAGAACAGTAATAGACAGGAGCACAAGGGATTTGAGATATCGCTTAGTCATCAAAATACCGTAGGTGCTTTCTCCTATAAACTTACTTTAAATGGCACCTATACAAATAGCAGATGGCTGAGGTATAGTGATTCACCGAACACGCCTGATTGGCTAAAACTTACCGGCAAAGAAGTTGGTGCCCAGGTAGGATTTATTGATCTAGGATTGTTCCAGAGTGAAGAGGAAATTAATAATTCAGCTTTAATTGAGGGAAAAGATGTAAACGTTGGAGATATAAAGTATAAGGACAGAAACGGTGATGGAGTTATCTCTTATGCACAGGATAGAGGATATATTGGAAAATCACCTTATCCCGACTTTGTTGGAGGAGTTGTATTTAGTTGTGCATGGAATAATTTTGATTTTTATTTTCTCATTCAGGGAGCTATAGGTAGGGATGTCGCTTTAACGGGAGTTTATCCTGGAGGAATTATGAGTAATACCTCGATGACAAAACCTTTCTATCATGGCGGAAATGCCCCAGCCTATTTAGTTGAGAATTCCTGGACCAACGAACATACAAATGCCGAATTCCCACGATTGTCACTAGTGCCCGCTAGTTCAAATAATGCGTTTTCTTCAACCTTCTGGTACAGGGATGGTGATTATGCCCGTTTAAAGACTATGCAAATTGGATACACAATTCCCAAAAAATGGGTAAACAGAGTTGGTATAAATAATTTACGGATTCACATCGAAGGACAAGATTTATTTACAGTAAGTCACTTAATGAAATACAATATTGACCCTGAGCAACCTAATGTTTCAAATGGTTACTACCCGCAACAACGTGTTATTACCGCGGGCCTAGAGTTAACATTTTAAACTGTAAAGATTATAACTTTATGAAGAGATTATTTATTATTATAGGATTACTAATGGGGATTGCAAGCCTAACTGGGTGCAATGATTATCTTAACACGACCCCAACAGACAGAATATCAGATAAGCTAGTATGGAAAGACAAAGCCACAGTTGAACTGTATGTTAATGCCTTCTATCCATACATTGATCGATACGGAGATTTCGGTTCTGCCCAATTTAACGGAAATCTGACTGAGGGATTGACCGAAACACTGAAATACGGTTCATATGTTCCCGGAACAAGAGCTGGAGATGCGAATCTCTATGTTTTTCATCCTGAAGGAATGTCTCCACAAAGTACTCTACTTGGAACCTGGAGTGATACTTATGAAAGGATTAGAAGAGTAAATGAATTTCTTGTTGGATTGGAAAAATATTCGGAACTAGAAGATGCACAAAACAAACTATTCGAGGCACAAGCTCGTTTTTTTAGAGCTTTTTTATACTTTCAATTAGCCAAACGCCATGGGGGTGTGATTCTCTACACTGATATGAATCTACAGAAAAATAAAAAAAGATCCTCAGCAGAAGAAACTTGGGACTTAATAGCCAGTGACCTAGATTTCGCAGCGTCTGTATTACCTAAATCATGGCCGGACGCAGTTAAAGAAAGGGTAACTAAAGGTGCCGCATTGGCCTTCAAATCCAGGGCAATGTTATATGCTGAACGATGGGAGGCTGCCAAGAATGCAGCAGATTCTGTGATAGCACTGAATATATATGCACTTACTGATAAATATGAAGAGGCATGGAAAGGAAATAATTCCGAGTCAATTCTTGAGTATGATTATCTTCTTACAGAACCCTATCACGAGTTTGACGTGCACTATGCTACCTACGGAGAAATTGAAAATCAAGGAGGAAGTGGTACACCAACACAAGAAATCGTAGAGTCTTATGAGAAGAAAGATGGAACTAAAGTCGACTGGTCACCGTGGCATAAAACAGGTGGAAGTACCAAGCGACCTCCTTATGAAGAACTGGAACCCCGCTTTCAGGCAACAGTTATTTACAACGGATCTGAATGGCAGGGGAAAGTGATGGAGAACAGTGTAAATGGAACTAATGGACGATACATGGCTTATCGAGAAGACACTTACACAAAAGGCCGAACGGTCACGGGATACTACCTTAAAAAGCTGAGAGATGAAAGCCATACGGACTTGTTAACCTATAAAAGCACACAACCCTGGGTGGCTATCCGCTTTGCAGAGGTTCTTCTAAATCATGCGGAAGCCAGTCTTAGGCTAGGATTAAATAGAGTTGCTTTAGCAGATATTAACATCATCAGAGCACGAGTAAATTTACCGCCCAAAACGGGACTCTCAGGCAAAGCCTTATTTGATGCCATACGCCATGAGCGCAAAGTAGAATTGTCCTATGAAGGGCATCTTTACTGGGATATGAGAAGGTGGAAGCTCGCAGATGATGCCTACAACAATTACCGCGTTCATGGAATGAAAATTACAAAAGAGGGAAGTTCTTACCGTTTTGAGGTTGTAGACTGCGATTTGCAAGACAGGAAGTTTCTTGATAAATGGTATGTCTTTCCTATTCCATACAGTGAATTGAAAAATAATTCAGCGATAGAACAATATAAACCATGGAAATAAAATATTTTACTATGAAAAATATTGCCTTATTAATTCTACTATGCATGACCGCTTGGTTTATCGGGTGTCAAAAGCCGGCGAAGTTAATTCCTCAGGATTCAAGTAAGGGAATTTTGAGTATCACGGCAACCTTCGAAGATGGGTCTGGATCTTTCACCGGATATTCTAATGATAGTACGAATAAAATTATCATTCCTATACCATATTATTTTCCCAAAAGCAGCAACAACCAAGTTACTAAAGAACAGATGAGTAACATGCGGTTAAAAGCTACCTTAGCCAATAATGTAACAGTTAATCCTAAGCTGCTTTATATGAACCTCAACCAGAACAATACAATTACAGTTACAAACCAGCGGAAAAAACAAATTAAATATCTTGTCAAAGGCAAGATTGTAAAAAATAATCAGAGTCAAATTAAAAGTTTCACCCTTCCATCTCTTGGCATGTCAGGGATAATAAATGAAGAGACCAAAACAATATCCTTAATATCCGTTCAAAATATTGAACCGGCTCTAGCTGATCTTTCCCTATCCTATCATGCTACTGTATCTCCTGACCCCAGAAAGGAAAAACTAGACTATAATGACGAGGTAAAGCTTACTGTAACTGCTTTTAATGGAGTCAACAAGTCAGTCTATACCGTTAAGAAAGCAGTTCCTGGGAAACTGCCTTTTGGAATCAGGGCGGGGAGTGCCAAGCTAATGTTTGCAAAAAAAATAAAACAGGACCTAGGAATAACAGCAGATCATCTTACAGGAGGAATTGCTATTTCGGGTGATTATCTAGTCTTAAATACAAGAGCAGAAAACAGCATTTATATAAATGCGAAGACCGGAGAAAAAGCCGGCATTCTCCAACTGGGTGCAGTGAGAGGAAATTTAACAAACTTCTATAGTACTGGGGATGACGATGGTAACATTTTAATTTGTAATTTATCTCCTAATGCTGGCGCATTTAAAATATGGCAAGTACCGGATGTAGACCAAACACCGAGCTTATTAATCGAATGGAATGGCGGGCTTCCAGTTGGGAGAAAAATTTCCGTGATCGGAAGTATTGAGGGTGATGCAATCATAACGGCACCAATATTTCAGAGCGGACAGCGTTTTGCCCGCTGGGTAATAAAAGACGGCGCTTTAGAAAGCCAGACACCAGATATTATAACAATGAGTGGATTAGACAAGGGCTGGACAACCAATTGTGATATTATCTATTCATCTGCAACAGAGGCAAAGAGTGACTACTTCGTAGCTTCTTATTCAGACAACACGTTTGCCTGGGTAGACGGAGAAACCAATACAATAAAAAGAAAGTTAGAACCATTGAGCACAAATTATATCCAGAATGCTGTGGATTACATCTCGTTCAATAATGCCAAATATGTTACAGCTAATTGGATAAATAGTTTCACATGGGGCTCATCAGATATGGTTTGGTTACTGAATGTAAGTAATAATGCAATGTTTACAGGGAATCTAATGTCGGGTACATGTCCTGCAGTAGTCTGGGCCAGTGAGCGCAATACATATGGCGCTAAAGCTATCACTCCTTTAGTGGCCAATGTTAATGGAACGGGCGACGTTGCGTTGTCAGTTTCAGATAATGGCTACTATTTGTACCTATACTTTATGTTTACAAATGGTTATGTAGTTGGTTACAGGTTTGATTGCATTGACATGTCTACATAATAAAAAAAAACTAAAAAATCTTTGGCATCAAAAACCGTTTATATGAAATTTCTATTTTCAAAAACCCTGACGATCTGTCTTGTAGCTATCTTCACTGGTGCATCTTTAGGCTCCTGCAGCAAAGATGACAATAAGCCATACGAGTGGGAATGGAGCACCGATACTACAGCTATGAGCGAAAAGCCCAGATTCATCTGGATTGATGCTGCTGCCAACTTTCCGGATTTTGCGAATAGCAAGGAGAATATAATGAGAGATTTGAAGTTAGCCAAGGAGGCCGGTTTTACCCACATCGTAGTAGACGTCCGACCTACTTCAGGAGATGTACTGTTCAAAACAGATATCGTTAACCAGGTAAAATGGCTGGGAGCATGGCTCCCTTCAGGATATTCAAAAATCACAAGAACTGCTTCCTGGGATTACCTTCAGGTCTTTATCGATGCTGCAGATACGTTAGGTTTAAATGTTTATGCAAGTATTAATACTTTCGTAGGCGGGAAAAACAGTTCTCTCGGCTCTGCCGGAGTTCTATTTAGAGAGGGTGATAAAAAAAAGTGGGCTACCAGTCTCTTGACCGAAACGGGTGTTAGGAATACTTTAGATCTAAGTAACAATTCTACAAAGTTCTTGAACCCAGTCCGGGATGAAGTACAGGATTATATTTGTGCCTTGTTGCATGACTTGGCATCATATCAAGGATTAGATGGAATTTTACTGGATAGGGGAAGGTTTAATAATCTTAATAGCGACTTCTCCGATTACACTAAGTTGAAATTTGAAGAATTTCTAGGCCACCCTGTTGACAATTTCCCAGAAACAGTAATGTCTGCGGATATTAAAGCAGGGAATTTACCTTCTGATCTGCCACAATATTTTAAAAAATGGTTAGAGTTCAGGGTAAAAGTAATCTACGAGTTTATGCAGAAGGCCAGGAATACCATTAAGCAGGTCAATCCAAAAATTGATTTTGGGGTATATGTTGGGGCATGGTACTCTACCTATTACAACGTTGGTGTGAATTGGGCAAGTCCTGACTATAATACAGCAGCAAAATTTAATTGGGCAACTCAAGATTATAATAAATACGGCTTTGCTGACTTAATGGATATCATACTAATTGGCGCCTATGCATCACCAAATAGAGTATATGGATCAGGTGAATGGTCAGTTCAGGGATTTTGCACCAATGCGAAAGAATTAATTGGAGATGATGCAAAAATAGTGGGTGGAATAGATGTAGGAAATGGTTCCTGGGCAACAAGTAGTAAAGGCACCATCAAGAGTGGTATCATTAACTCAATAAATGTTATCATGAACAACTGTGATGGATTCTTCCTTTTTGATATGATTCACTTAAAACTCATTGAGGATAAATGGGATTATGTTAAACAAGGATTAGAAAAATTATTAAAGTAGGATGTTAGCAATGAATCGCAAGCTCTCAATATTTATTAGCTTATTAGTTACTTTTTCGCTTAAAATTTTTCCTGCATATGGACAACAGCTAACACTAGATCAAGAAAAAGCCATTCGTAAAGCTAATCAGGGAAAATTGATACCACTCAAAAGCATTTTAGATAAATGGCAACAAATACCAGTTATTCCTTATCAACAGGTAGTATTACCCGGTCCTCAATTTATAATTTCGGATAATCCTGAATATATCAGAGAGCCGGAAGCCATCGCTCTACAAGAAAACGTGAACGCTGGACGCGTTAGGCTTTATCTATACAATGTAAATGGTGTACGTACCCCTTCAAAAATGCCTCGTAAAATTACTGCTGTAATAAAGAATATTGGGGATCAACCTATGCGGTTCAGAATGCTAAAATATTCCTCCCAACCTCCAGGCCAATATTACAGGACTATTGGGAAAACAGGTTTAGCAGATTATTTTTTGTCTACTGATAATTTTCCTGGCAAGACTATTGCCCCTGGAGAAGTACTACCTATTGATAAAAAGTCCACTGATATCGTGGTACGCTATAATGAATTAGTACATGGCATCTATGAATTTGTAATTGACCAGCCAGCACAAATAAGTGTGATTCAAACAGCCCCTGGAAAACCAGCATCAAAAGCCTTGAAAGATATTGACCATATTCTTCCTTTAAGTAATCATAGTGGAGCCGGCAGAGGGCTATATGGTATATCGAACTATCAAATTAATACAATGCAGGTCTATTCTACTGAGGATGGGCCGAAGCAATTACTACTTGCTGACAATAAGGTAGATAAATGGATCATCGGCAATGATGCGCCTTCCGGGACACAAGTTGAAAACATGGGTAATTACGGCGTAATGTATTATATCAATATGAGATGGAAAAGCCCTGACGGAAAAGCACTTGCATTGGTAACCTGGAATCCTGGTTGTCCCCCCATGTCGGCATCATTAAAAGTTAGTAAAGGAAGATTCAAGGAAGGATTTGTACAAATTCCAAAAAAGCGGCCAAAAGAAAATAAAGATTACGAGGATAAAGTTATGCTGATTCAATTATTTATTCCCGATAAAAGCCAAAAAGTCCAGCACATTAATATTACATACTCTCCCCCCGGAGCATCATGTCTTCCAACGCCTCTTTTGTTCATCCCTGTTAAAATACAAGAATAAGGTAAATAATGAATCGTAGAAATCTTATAAAAACATTTGCCTTTGGAAGTGGAGCCTTGGCAATCGGCCTACTGCCTCACTGGTCAAGGGCAACAGAGAACTATTTTCAAAATAAAAATTCCTGGTTGGGTGCTGAGATTAAGACAGACCTTGTTATTATAGGTGGTGGACTGGGCGGATGTGCGGCGGCATTGGCAGCATTGAAAAACGGTTTAAGTGTTATCATGACCGAAGAAACGGACTGGATTGGGGGGCAGTTGACGCAGCAGGGAGTAAGTTGTCCAGATGAGCATCAATGGATAGAAAATTTCGGCGGTACACAGTCCTATCGTGATCTTAGAACTGCTATTAGGAAATACTATAAACGCCATTATCCACTTACTGATATAGCTAGGTCCAAAGCATATTTAGACCCGGGAAATGGTGCAGTTTCTCGTATCTGCCATGAACCAAGGATAGCACTGGCTGTCTTGTATGACCTGCTGATACCTTATCTAAGTGCAAAAAAGCTAACTTTATTATTGAATTATAAAGCATTAAGTGCTGATATTAGTGGCGACAAAGTTGATTCTCTCAAAATACAGGAGACCAATGGCGGAGGTGAAATTCTGCTCACTGCTCCCTATTTCATTGATGCTACTGAGTTGGGGGATTTATTACCCATTACCGGAACCGAATATGTTACAGGTACCGAAGCTAAGCAACAAACTCATGAACTTCACGCTGCTGAGAAAGCGGATCCCGACAACCAGCAGGCTTTTACTCACTGCTTTGCCATGGATTACATTGAAGGAACAAATAATATCATTGACGAGCCTGAAGATTATAATTTCTGGAAAAATTACGTACCGCAGTTAACACCGCCTTGGTCCGGGAAACTGCTGGATTTAAAATATTCGAGTCCTCGTGATCTGAAACCAAAAAAACTAGGCTTCGATCCAACAGGAACACCAACGAATAATAGTCTTAACTTATGGAATTACCGCAAAATCATCGATCCCAGTAACTTTAAAAAAGGATTCTACCCGGGAGGAATTACGATCGTTAACTGGCCGCAAAATGATTTCCTTTTAGGAAACCTGGCAGATGTAAGCGAGAAGGACTTTAAGAGGACGATTAAACAGTCAGAACAGTTAGGTTTATCCCTGTTTTATTGGTTACAAACGGAAGTTCCTCGACCTGATGGGAGACAGGGATGGCCGGGATTGCGACTAAGAGGTGATGTTTTAGGCACGGAGAACGGGCTAGCTAAGTTCCCATATGTCCGTGAATCACGAAGAATAAAAGCAGTCTTTACCGTACTTGAAGAACACGTAGGTAAAAAAAACAGACAACTGGTAGCAGGAGAAAAAGAAGGAAAATATGCGGCTTGGTTTTATGACAGCATAGGTGTCGGTTCTTATCATATTGACCTGCATCCTTCTTCTGGTGGAAACAACTATATTGATTTCAGCTCCCTGCCTTTCCAAATTCCCCTAGGGTCACTGTTACCTCAGCGCATGAAAAACCTTATCCCCGCTTGTAAGAATATTGGAACGACCCATATCACCAATGGTTGTTACCGCCTACACCCCGTGGAATGGAATATTGGTGAATCTGCAGGCCTGCTGATTGCTTATGCCATAAGAAATAAAGTAAGTCCCCATGTCATTCGCGAAAAAAGAACTACCTTGACAGAATTTCAACAGTGGATACGATCACAAGGAGTGGAGATTCACTGGCCGAAAACAGTTGTAAACAGATAAATTTTATGAATATAGACGGTAAGGGCAGGAAACAACATACGTACGATGCTATTGTAATAGGATCTGGTATCAGTGGAG
>CAYXRN010000115.1:0-10324 GCA_964467635.1 uncultured Chitinophagaceae bacterium
TTGGGAGTGCAAAAATAAAGCATTTAGCACACATCTTCCAAATAGTTTTTTTATTGCGTCCTCCTTTAGCTATTTTCATTTTCTTTGCAGTTCCATTTTAAAACAGCAAAGCGATATGCTCATCTATCTGATTCCTTTTATTTCGGCGTTTATTGGCTGGATCACTAACCTGATCGCCATCAAAATGCTCTTCCATCCCCGTAAACCGGTAAAGCTGCTTTTTTTCACCCTTCAGGGGATCTTTCCGAAAAGACAGCAACAATTTGCGGAAAAACTGGGGAAGCTGGTAGCAGACGAATTGTTGTCTTTTGAAGACATTGCCAAAAAACTGACCGACAAGGAAAAAATCAAAGCCATACTGCCGGATATAGCCGATCGCATAGAGGATTTTCTACGCTACAAGTTGACGGACAGCATGCCCATCCTATCCATGTTCATTGGCGATGGTACCGTTGAAAAAATAAAAACCGTGCTGACCAAAGAGATGGAAGACCTGCTTCCGCAGCTCATCCATAAATATGTAGAAAGCCATCGCAGTGAGCTGGATCTGGAAAAGATCGTTACTGAAAAAGTCTCCGGCTTTTCCTCCGATAAGCTGGAAGATATTCTGAATGGCATCATGAAAAAAGAATTCCGTTTTGTAGAAATCATTGGGGGCGTATTAGGGTTTTTGATCGGGTTACTGCAGGTATTAATCACTTTTTGGTCCTAGGAAGACCGGCTGGCCGGTGCGGAGGAATGCCGCTAACCGATACAACATTTTTTCAGGCGCTTTTCGTCTTCCGGCCGCGCTATCCGCCTTTTCCACCCATCACAATTTAACATTCTTTAACACAGAGGTCCGCTACATTTGCAGCAATCATTGGTGAAATGATTCTAAAAAAATGATTATGTTCAAAAAGTGGATTCCCCTGTTTGTTTTCGCGGCAACGCTGCCATTGTTGACCAGCGCGCAACACAGGTCTTTCGGTTCTGCAAGCGGCAGAGTTTACGGAAAAGTTATCGACGGCTCCACCCAAAAAGGAGTAGGGTTCGCCACCGTCACCATATTGAAACCAGCTGACTCCAGTATCGTGTCCGGCGTACTGACCGAAGAAAACGGGGATTTCTCCATTGACAACCTGAAAACCGATTCCTACATCCTGCAGGTTAAATTCATTGGTTATGAACCGCTGTATAAAAACTTTGCACTAACTCCCGGACAGGCTACCAAAGACCTGGGCAACTTTGCCCTTCAGGAATCGACCGCACAGCTCAGTACGGTCAACGTCACCGCACAAAAATCGGCTTATACCATGAGTCTGGACAAAAAAGTGTTTGATGTATCCAAAAGCCTGACCAGTGTAGGTGGCAGTGCTGAAGATGTTTTAAAAGAAGTACCTTCCGTCATGGTAGATATTGATGGGAACGTCTCTTTGCGCAATGGCAGCCCGAAAATCTTTGTCAATGGCAAAAGCACCACGCTCACACTGGATCAGATTCCGGCGGAGACCATAGAGAAGATAGAAGTGATCACCAACCCTTCCGCCAAATATTCCGCGGAAGGCATGTCGGGCATTATCAATATTATCCTCAAGAAAAACCGTAAGCCCGGTATTAATGGCCGTTTAAGCGCCGGGGCCGACACGCGCGGCGGGTACAACGGAGGCGGCAACCTGAACATCTATAAAAACCCCTTCAACGTTTCATTGAGCTATTTTCTTCATCACAGAAACGGTCCATCCACCGGCACTACGCACCGGGAAAACCTGTTCAACAATTCCACTTTGGAACAAAATTCGGATGGCAAACGCTACGGGCAATTTCAAATGGGCCGGGTAGGCATCGATTATTTTATGGACAACCGCAACACCTTTACGCTCCAAGGAGGGGTGGGCGGCGGCTCCTTTAACAGCAAGGAAACCCTGACCAGCGCATACGATTATACCGACAATACACTGGATTCCTCCAGCATACGCACCACCGCTGACCACCACAACTTCCGGTTTGTTTTCGGGGATTTTGACTACAAGCACACCTTCAAAAAGGAAGGCCATGAAATTACCGGAAACCTGCATATCAGCAAATCCGATAACGGCGGGGACGGCAATTACTTCACTTCATTTTATGACCAAAATGATAAACTACAGACGTACAACCTGGATCAGGAAAACAGACAAGACGGTGATGGCGTACGCTTTTCCGGCCAAGCCGACTATGTCAATCCGCTCACCGAAACCATTAAACTGGAAGCGGGTTTAAAATATAACAGCAGAAGTTCCAACAGCGTCTATGACGTTTACGACCTGATAAAAAACGGCAATATGCCAGACACGGTCTACAATGAATTGCTTTCCAGCGATTATAAATACGATGAAAAAATCTACGCGGCGTACGTGCAATTTTCCCAGGAATTTGAAAAATTTGGTTACCAGTTGGGATTGCGTACTGAGCAGTACAGTTATTCAGGGGCCATTCCCAGCGAAGGGAAAAAGTTTGAACCCACCAACGGGGAACTGGGATTGTTTCCAAGTGCTTACCTGACGTATAAAATCACGCAGGGCGATCAATTGCAACTCAATTACAGCCGCCGTGTAAACCGTCCTAATTTCTGGCAACGGATTCCGTATACCGATTATTCCGATCCGCAGAACCTTCGAAAAGGAAACCCAGACCTAAAACCGGAATTCACCAATTCACTGGAGTTCTCCTACAACAAGCTGTTTGGACAAAGCAACTTTCTGGCTACCCTGTATTACCGCAACACCAATAACGAAATCATCCGTTATTCCGAACCCTACCACGGTTCCCCGGATACCCTTATCTCCTACTCCATCAATGCCAACAGCAACAATTCCTACGGTGCTGAATTTACTTTACAGACACAGCTCACCGACTGGTGGAATTTCACCGCCAACTTTAACCTGTTTCAAACGAAAATTTCCGCTACCCTGAACAAAAAGGAAGTCACTAAAAACGCCTTAAGCTGGTTTGGAAAGATCAACACAGAGGCCATGCTTCCGGCTGACTTCAGTGTTCAGCTTTCGGGAAATTACAGTGGTCCGGTGCCGACTCCACAAGGGAAAAGCTACCGCTACGGCAGCCTGGACCTGGGGGTGAAGAAATCCTTCCTAAAGAAGAAAAACGCCACGCTCACCCTGACGCTTTCCGACATATTCAATACCGATAAGTACAAATCCATCTATGAAGTACCCGGGGTATTTAATCAAACCCGGATACGTCAAAGGGAATCTCGTTTCTTGAGGCTTACCTTTACCTACAGCTTCGGGAAACAAAACTTCCAGCTGTTCCGCCGCAAAGCAAACAAATCCTCCCAAGGCGGAGGGGCTGAAATGCAGCAAATGGGTGGCGGCGGAGAAGGATTCTAACGCCTTTTTAGAAACTCCTGGCGGCAAAGCGCTCGTCGGCGGCAGTGAGGTTGTATTCCACAATTTCGTACACGGCCAGTTGATACTCATCAAAAGGGTCTTCGGCCACGATACGCTGGGCTTCTTTCCGATCAGCAGCCTTGCAGAGAATAAATTCCCCCGTGTTAAGCTTTTTTCGTCCACAACAAATAAAATGACCGTTATTGACATACTTTTCCAGGTACATTTTATGCTTCGGAAAGTACTGTTCTACCGCAAAATGTGGCTTGATGTATTGTAGAATAATTAAAAAAACAGATTCCATTATTGGTGTAATCCTTTAATAAACTTAATTAAATGCATGCTGGCACACAATCCATGCCAATTTCTTTAAAAAAACAGGTACGATTTTTTCTTATTATTGTAGCATATGTGTAAAAGCAACCAGATTTTAATTACCGGTGTCTTTTTATGCCTTTTGCTGCCTTTGACATTATTGCCCTCACAAGCCCAACAAAAAAAACCGCAAAAGGTTCAGGCATTTTATGACACTACCGCCGTGCCGGAAGTATTTCAAAAAATTCCGATCGGATTCCGGTTCATTTTTGCCGATCAATCCACGGCATCCACGCGTGGTTTCCTGAATGGGAAAATACGGTGGAAGGACCTGGATATCAAGACGGCACAAGGCGTCGTCCACAATGGAGCGCTCCGTTTCGACCCGAAAAAAGTCTGGGAAAATAGGCACCGCGTGTCTTTTCAAGTAACCTACGCCGGCACTACCCTTCCCTGCCATATGACTCTGCCTTATCTGGAAAAAATTCAACTTAATTTATTCACCGACAGCATCAAGCCGGACGTGCCTTTTTATTTAAACACAGAAGGCCACTTCAGCAGCGGAAACGTCTATCCGTTGGATACTGAAAAACTACGGTTTTATGTATCGGCCGGAACATTAACAGGCAATGTGCTGCGGCTGCCGGAAGAAGACAGTTCCACCAAAAAGATTCTGATCAAAAGCACCTTCAAGTGGGACGAGGATATTACCGACAGCGCCGTCGTACCGGTCAAAATTCACATCAAAGCATTTCACCTGCCCACAGAAGGAGAACTGCTGCAACAATGGAAAAAGAAAAGAAGGCGGGATTGATTTTTTTAAAAACAAAAAATTAAATACTTTTGCGTGCGGCAGGTCTTGCACGACCAGCTCCCACTTAATCCCCCAGGACAGGAATGTAGCAAGGGCAGGTGGTCGTAGCGGTGCGATGTAAGTAATCTGCCGTTTTTTTTACAGCACTTTCATATTTTCGGCGTTGAACCATCCTTCGGTACCGTCCACCAACCTGACCTTTTTCCAGTGGTCTACGGAATCCAGAAGTTCCACTTTTGCCCCCTTTTGCAAATATTCAATAGAGGAACTGTTTTCATCAGGAGCTTCCCGCAAAGGTTGCTTGATATCAATAACGATGGCCGCATCATGCGTAGTAGCCGCGATCCTCGAAAAAATCGCACCTGCCATAAAAAAGCAAAACAACACCACTACCGGAACCCACACCCATTTAAGGAACCTGGGCGGTATTCTCGAAAGCGCATTCCAGCCTATAACAAAAATTAATACCCAGAAAAGCACGATACTTCCTATCAGCCAGGCGTTTACAGAAAAAAAGTGCAATACGACATGCCACCAGCGGACAAAAAACAAAGTAGGCAGCTGTTCTATCTTATTGGAAGCCTGAAGCTGTGCCAGTTTAAGGTTATGTTGGATCTGATCATTGCCGGGGTCCTGCTGCAAAGCTTTGGTGAAATAATAAACGGCATATCCGGAACGGCCGGAATTATAACTGGCGTTCCCCGCGTTAAAAAACAAGGCCGCATTGTCATATCCGTCCTCGATCAACTCCGCGTAAATTGCAAACGCAGAATCGAAAGCCTGCTCCTGGTAAAGGAGGTTGGCCCGGTTAAACCGTTGTTGCGGCGTCTGGGCAAATACCGACAGGCAGGCCATGGCTCCGATGAGTAATAAAGCAATATGTTTAAATCTCTTTTTCAAAATAGCAATATCAGGATTTTTTTAATTTACTCTCCAGTTCGCTAATCACTTTGATGGCTTCACGGTAGGTGCTTTCCATGTGGTCATGCCCGCTGATTCCCGCGTACAACGCCATTTCGCAGCGGTCCAGCAGCGCAAATAAACTTTGTCGTATCGTGCCATCTATATTCTTCTCCTTTAATTTCTCCGTTGCCTTTTCCTTGGTTAATTCAGCCAACGGGATATTGAGCTTGTTACAAAGATATCCCCATACAGCATGTGAAACCTCTTCATAAAATAACTTTCCTTTGTTTTGTTTTAGATATTTGCCGGCACGGCTGAGTCTTTTCAGGGCTACCCTGTTCGCCTTTTTATTCTTGAGCAAGACCTGGTCTGCAAATAAGGCATCGCGTCTTTTCTTCCACCACACCAACAAGATTAAAATAAGGACTGGCAACAACATCAACAGCCAGTGCCACCAGCTCCCGAACCAAAAGACGCCGATTCTGCTCCAGGCCAGCTCACCGGTGCGGATAGGCAGCAAAGTATTCGTGGCAGCGCCCTCGCTGTTGGCAGCGGTGGCTTCCGGTTGATTTTTGCCTGGGCTTACTACCAAGGTATGCGGCTTGGTTTGAATGGTCTTATATTGCGCCGTTTCGGGATCGAAGTAGGAAAACTTTACGGCTGGAATGGTAATAGAGCCGGCCGAATTGGGCATGAGCACATAGGTAAAGCTCCTGCTTCCGCCAAACGGATTGGTATTGTGAAAATCGTCTTTTACCTTAGGGTCATAACTTTCCAGGCTATTGGGGAACTGAATGTCTGGTGCGCTCAGCAGGTTAACATTGCCCTTTCCGCTGATCGTGACCGTAAATGAAACCGCGTCATCGGTAGTCAGTTTCGTTTTGTCTACGCTGGATTTGATAGAAAATTCCCCCACGGCATTATCAAAATTCTCCGGCTTCCCCTTCTCCGGCAGTGGTTTCACATGAATTTTCACTACCGGGCTATTCATGTTGTAGTCGTACTCGTGGGGAACGAGTTGCATGCCTCCGCCAAAGGCCTGCCGGAAAAAGGGATCGTTAAATGCATCTTGGAAAAAAGGATCATTAAAAAAGCCTGAAAAAGGATTGCCTCCGCCCTGCGACTTTTCCACCGTGTAAAGCTTCACCTTATTTTCAATTTCAACCGGTTCCAACGTCTGCGACCCCGGCTGCAGTGGAAAAAGCATGGTTTTCCGGAAAGTAAAAACCCGGTACTCCTTGCCGCCAATTTCCGTCAGATGTGGCCTGAGCGGATTAGGAACAGGAAGATCATGCGTGGAAAATCCTGAGAATGAAGGCACCTTTACTACCTTGGAAGAAGTAGGGAGGCGCGTGTATAGTTTATAGTTGGCGGTAATCTGCTGTCCTACATAGACCTCTTTTTTGTCAACCTCTACTTTAACGTACACATTCTTCTTGATCTTTTCCATCGGGTCCTCTCCCTTTTGCAAAACCGCAGGATGGTTACGCAGCCTGCGCAATTGTGGGGAGGACGGCAGGGGGGTGGAAGGTGCCGATTGGGGGGGAGGTTGGTTACGGGAAGTGCTCCCGTGGCCTTTGACCACTGTTATTGTAACCGGATTGGAGCGAACGGGGTTTCCATTGATACGCACACTGGCTCCTGCTATGGTAAACCGGCCAACAGCAGTGGGCCGAAGTATAAATACGAAAGAAAGCTCACGGCTGGTATGTCCGTTGATGATGCTGATGGACTGGCTCTGAGAATTTTGCAAGACTTCAAATCCCCTAAAGTCTGGCGCATCAAAACCGGAAACCTGGGAAGCATTGCTGATCGTAAACAGCACCCGAAAAGGTTCATCTACAGCCACCTCGGTACTGCTGGCTTTCGTCTCAAATGTGGGGTTTTGGGCATACAGTCCTCCTGCAAGCAAACACAGTACAGTAAATATAAAAGCTATTTTCTTCATCTTTACTACAGATGCAAAATTATCTAAAGCTGTATCAGGGTTACAGAAAAGCGGAGTTAAAAGTTAGTTAAAAACATCAAATACAACAGTTTACAGATAACAAAAAGAAAGAAATACTCAGGAGATATCGCCGGCTATCGGACGCATAACAATATCTTCCACAACCGTTTGCGAAGAAAGATTCGCAGCGTTCCACACCACCTCAGCCACATCCTCGGGACGCATCATACGCTCTGCCGGCCCGTCGTAGCCAGCCCAGGAGTCGGTCAGCGTAGGTCCGGGACACACGGCTGTCGTCTTTATATTAAACGGCTTTAACTCCTCTCTCAAATTCTTTGAAAACCCCAGCAACGCGAATTTGCTGATACTGTAAGAGCCGCCATTGGGATAAGCCCGGAGCGAGGCAGTAGAGCAGATATTGAAAATATGGCCCTGCTTCCGGCTTTTCATGCCCCCTAGAAGCGCCCGCGTCAAATGATACGCGCTGAAAAGATTTGAAGCCATGGTGTTTTCCAACGCTCCCTCTTCTTCTTCGTGAATGCTGCCCGGGATAAAGATTCCGGCATTATTGACCAACACATCAACGGCCCCGAAAGTATGCGCTACCTGCTGCGCGAAGGAGACCACCGCCTCTTTTTCACGAACATCAACGGCTTTTGCCAAAATCCGCACCTCGGGATTCAAGGCCCGCAATTCTTCTTCCGCTTTTAGGATCCGGTGCGCGTGCAAAGAGCAAATGGCTGCATTCCACCCTTCTTTGACAAAACGAACGGCAATGGCTTTGCCAATGCCCCGGCTGGCGCCGGTAATGATAATATTCATGTCCGCAAACTTAGGGGAATTAAAGGAAAAATTGGAAATTATACCGATGTCGGCCCTGTTTAGGGAATCCTATAGCCGCGATCCGGCTTTGTATTCCTTGCTTAACTGAGGCTGTTCCCACACTTCTTCACTGCGTTCCCGTGTCGTCTTTTCACATACAGAAAATAGAGTTCCAGCAGTAAGAAAAAACAGCAGTTACTGATCCCGGTTTCTGAAATCTCGGGGGGATAGTCCCATCATATTTTTAAATACCCGTGAAAAATGATAAGGGTCTTCATAGCCCAACTCCGCTGCTATAGATTTTATGTTCTTCGGGGTATTCCACAATAAATAACACGCTCTTTGGATTTTTAGGAAAATATAATAATTATAAGGAGAATCGTGCATCTTTTCTTTGAATAATGCAGACAGATGGGAAATGGAAATATGCATCATCTGGGACAATTCAAAAAGATTTAAATTTTTATCCAAGTTTTCTTTCATGAGTTCGACACAGGCATCAATTGTACTGGTTTGTTTACGATCCGTCTCTGTATTGGCAAAAATGGTATTTTTAAAAGAGGCCAAAAAGTTATACAGGCAATTATTGGCATAGATAACAGCATCCACATTATTGACGATAGAAGCATAACGAATAATTTCATCAAAAAGCTGATTGCGCTCATCCGAAGGGATAACCATCCTTGGAGCCCCGGTCTCCTTTCCCATTAAATAATGAAAATAATTTTTTGCTAAGTCTCCGGTAAAATGGACCCAATAGATGGACCAGGGATTTTTCAGATCAGAACCATATTTATGCCCTGCCCCTCTGGGAAGAATAAAAAACTGATTGGACTTTACCTGGTAATTTTGCTGATGAATAGAAAACCAACCCTCTCCGTGCATACAATAAATAAGAATATATTGTTGACAACCATGAAGTCTTTCCCTGGCATGATACAGTGCCTTTGGGTAATAACCAATATCAGTAAGATAAAGGTTCTTACATAAGCTGTTTTTTTTCAATTTAAGCTTAAGGGTGTTGGGAAAGATACAAACCTTTTCTCCTTTAAACCCCTCTTTCTTTTTGATACTTTTATTTTTATTCATAATTGTAAAATTATCCACTATTTCCAGACCTGTCCGAATTTTTAGACTAGAGAAAAAACACCAAGGAATTATTAATAAATTAAAAGTAGTAACGGCTCAGGGCTCCCAATTGTAAAAACTCACAGGGATTTATGTATGCTTAATTATTCAAATGGGATTATATTGCGGCACCAAAGCTGCAATATTGCTTAGCTCCCAATTGACATTTTGATTTTGACTTATAACCCAGCGCGACCTGATATACCAGAAAAAGGCGTAAGGCAACTTTAACGGATTTATCCTCGGTGAATAACTGTTTTATTTCCTCAGATTCATAGCCTTCCACTTTTAAAGATTGTCCCATATACTTTGATTCTGTCTTGTAAAACTATGCTTTTGTTGCATAATTATATAGTATAATAAACAGGTGTCAATTCCTGCTTTTCCGATCAACCTGCCATCGATTCTGAATCAAATAGTTCTTCTAGTCAAACCTATTTCTTCATCACCAGACCTACTCAAAAAGGCTCCCATGTCTATTATGTAGACGCCATAGCACTTATATCCACAGCGGTTGCACCCTCCTATTGAGCGATCTTCCCATTTCCGGATATACCGTCAAAATACAGATGATTGTTCGGAAATTTTTTGTGAAAATACAAAATGTACATGTAAAACTTACACAGAACGGTTTTCTAAAGATATTCTACCCTGCGAAAGGTGCTTTCATAGGAGGAGGAGCAGCCGTTATAACAACCTGGTTCTGGAGTTAAGCGAAACAAGGGGCGCTAATAAGCAGCCATGTCAGGCTAAAAGTGAGTGCATCCACCATGTGAAGAATAATCATAAGAAAGCAGATCAAAACGCCCGGGGTTACATCTGGAATTATAGGCGTTGATGGCTGAGCTTTTAGAAAGGGCAGGCGCTATGGGTATGTTGGTGGTAGTTCTGCTGAGAAGAAAGGTCATAGGGTTAATACCGGATCGGGATTCTGAAGGATTATGTGGCTGGCTGCAAAAGCATCTGGAAGCTACAGTTTTAACAACGGTTTAAATTTGATACCTCCCACCGGTAAAACGGCACCAC
>CAYXRN010000116.1:0-10126 GCA_964467635.1 uncultured Chitinophagaceae bacterium
CATGCAATTTCGGTCCAGTCATATTCTCTATAACGATGATAGCTCCTATTGACGCTACGGCCTTGTTTAATGTTATTGCAGACTTAACCATCTGATCAATATGTTCTTCTCTTTGATTCAGACTTAAATACCAACTGGGGTGAAATAAAACAATGTCAGGTTCTAATGATTTACATAAGCGCAATAATTTTTTATGAACATTCACTACTCTTTGGCGTGCCTTTTCATTTATCAGGGAAAGATCCATGTTTTTCCCAAATGGCATATGAAATGCAGAAACAGTAACACCTGACTTGGTAACAATTCTTTTCACATTAAGAACTAATTCTTTAATGTCCCTATCATTCATGTTTATATTTCCTGACTTATCCACAAGCGGATTTAAAGAAATATTAATGCAGGAAATTCCAACAGATTTTGCATATGACAATTTCTCAAGGGTAATATTTTTGATTCCAATAGAGACACCAACCTCCATAGGTGGAGGTATGACATCAGTTGTATTATGCTGAGCCAACGAGTTTAATGGAAAAGCAAAAGACAGCAGAAAAAAAAACCTGAAAAAATTCATAAATATTTCTTTTTGAAAAACGAGCTAGTAAAAATAAGGCGTTGTGTTGTCAATCCTCCATAACAAAAGCAATAACTGTAGCGACAGCCCGTTCTCCACCATGATCAAATTTTCCATTATCGGACGGATAGTTCACAACTCCTTCACTCTTGACCCAAGCTGTGGACGATCCGCCACCATCCAAATTCATGGCTACCTGACACCCCAATGATTTCATTACATTTGCTAATTCCTTTGTTGTCATCCCTGAAGATTGTGCCGCTCTACCATCTACCACTACAGCAATAAGGTGATTGTCTTTAGTTAAGCCAATTGCGGTTCTGGGGTTGCGTTCGGTGTTAAAGCTTGTATTGACTTGGTCCATTACTTTATCATTATAAACTAGTAACGGTCCGGCTGTTAACAAATCATAAGTACTTGTTGTTTCCCATCCGGAAGTCGGCCGCTTAACGATAGAAACATGCCCATCCTTATCAACAGCAAACCCAACATTTGACCGGTAACCTGGATATCCCTGACGTTTGTAAGTAATTATTTCACCATGGAGCTTAAAAAACGTCTCAGGTCCTCCCTTGTCAGTATAAAAGTAACTGCCGTTAATAGCAGCAACGGCATCAACCTCTTTGGCTCCTTCGCTTGTCTTTAAAAATTCACCTGTTGTTGCATAAGGAAATGCTATGGTCAGATCTTTATTATTTAGATTAATATCAAAAACCGTTACGCTTTCTCTTGATTTAAACAAATCTGAAAAGTGATAATACTTCCACAAAACAGCATCCGAAACCCAAGTAGAATCCCAGGCAGCATCTTGTATTTTGCTTACATAAGAAGGTACGTTATTATCGCTGGTGTCTTCAGGGGGTTGACTTATTGGTGGAGCAGGCGTTCCGTAATCCTTCTGGCAGCCTGAAAAAGCCGTGAAACATAAGAAAGAAAAAACAATTAGGCACCGTATTTTCATATTGCTCGGCCCTATACGCGCCGAATTTTTATTTATCTGAATCATCATATGCTTTTTATTGAACTAAGGCTCCCATAATTGTTTTTCCTGACCTGCTAACGCCATTGAGGTCGGATGAAATAAACTCATCCTCCAATTGAACGTCAAAAGTCTCATTTAAACTTGTCAGGGCTTCTGCATTCATTCCATATTCCAACGCTGGGTTATTGTTTCCGATGGGTAAAAATTCAGGACTGAGCATGGTTTTCACATCAAAACCATCTCCTATTTTGGCTCCGGAAGCATCATACACTCCATCACCTGCAATGGTAGCTTTTAAAGTCAGGGCCGGCTGCCCTGAAGCAGCATCTACATCACTGCTGCCGCTAATTTGGCTGTTCCCTGAAATAATACTGTTATACAAAAAAAGTGTATTGGTTCCGCTTTTCCGATATACACCTCCACCGGGACCTTGAATGTCATTATTAGTTATCGTAGTACTGACAACTCTTACATCACATCCCCCATACAATAACAGTCCGCCACCCCCATTATCTGACGTACTGCTATTTCCATCTATTATACAATTTACCAAAGCACCCGACGATTCTCTGTAATAAACACCCGCACCATATGACTCTCCCTTATTATCGTTGACCCTAGAATTGTATATAAAAAGCGTTGCATTTGGATAAGCATAGATTGCACCGGCGGTTCCCTTCGAATAGTTTTCTGCTATCTCACAATTATAGAGTTTCAGGTTAGAAGAAGAATAGGCCCAAATGGCTCCGCCGTTTCCTCCTGCCGTATTCTTATTTATTCTCGAATCTTTAATGCTGACATCTCCGTTATTAATAAACATTCCACCAGCACTATGCTGTCCAGTATTATTAATAATTTCACAATTCTTTATTTCGACAGTCGAGTTGCCTATAATTACTCCTCCTCCATTATTTCTATAGTATTTAGTTCCGTTAATAAGAAAAGAGCCGGAACCACCTGCATCTCCTCCAGTAATTGTCAGGCCGTTGATAGTCACTTTTTGGCCATCTACTTTCGGAGCGGTAACCGCTACCACGTGAAAAGCCACATTGCCACTTCCCAAATCTCCTGAAAGGATCGTTTTATTTGTCGCCGGGTCAGATGTTGCCCCATCGGATGCATTTTCAGGATACCCACCGATTAACGTTATGTTTTTAGCGATTTCAAAGGTCTTGTCTCCTTCGTTGGCAGGGTCGCCATTGGTTATAACCTTGTCAGGATAATAGGTTCCTGCTGCTATAAAAATAGTGTCTCCCGCGGCTACATTCGCCAGCGCATCAGACAAACTGGTGGCTTCATCCCAAAAATGCCCTTCTCCAGAGGTCCCTTCCTTGACAAAGAAGTTTTTCGATATTCCTGTTTCCTGAATGATAGTAACCTCTGTAGAAAGTTCTCCCGTCTCAGCACTGATGGTTATTTTACCTGACCGTTCAGCGCCTTTGTTTGCATCAACATCAAAATAAATACTATCCAGCCCCTTTTCCCCGCTTGAATTAATGATGCTTATCCATTCGTCACTTGTAGTAGCATGCCACGCGACATTAGAGACAAAGACAATACTATGCCCGCTTTCTCTGTGAGATACAGACAAGCTATCAGACGTGCCTAATACCATCTTAGGTATATAACTATCTGCCTCCTTTTTACAAGCATTCAATAAGAGAAAAGGTAATAGCACTAATAAGAAAAAAGGCAGTTCGAGTCTGGTGTTTGATCGCTTCTTCATAATTACTTTTTTGATAAATATCTTTTTTCGATTATGGGAGAATTATTTATTTAAATATGTTATATAATCAGCATATAAAGTTCTGTAGCAGTTGGTCAGGTCCTGTAAAGAATTATAATCACTAGTTTCATACAGGAAGGGACCCGAGTAATTGATTTCATAAAGTGCATCCTGGATTTTATTCCAATTGTTTTTACCTAATCCTGAACAAGGGTTGGGCATCCAATGATTTTCTGCTTTTCCAGTACCATCTGCCACGTGCAATGTTTTTACCTTGTCGCCCATTGCTAATAATAAGTCTTCAGGTTGCGCTATATGGTTTAAATCAACGCCAAGGCCTATAGAAGACGGAAGTCGATTATATATTTGCTTTATCTCTGAGACTGTGCGCATAAGCGGCCTTTGACGGTCTCCTTTCATCAATTCGGGCCCAAGCATGTTTTCAAGAACCATAGTCGCACCAATCTCCTGCACCGCTTTATTTAATTCCTTTGATGATTTAATCAATTGACTGATATGTACAGCCCGCTGAAAAGGGGCATTAATATAATAGCTGGGGTGAAAAAGGATGATCTTAGGATCTAAAATCTTCAAATATTGCACCAGTTTTTTATGCCCCGCAACTACCTTCTGTCGCTTTGCTTCGTCAATTGTAGATAAATCCATAGCTGCGCCAAAAGGCATGTGAACAGACCAAATTTCCACTCCTGCATCATCTGCGGCTTTTTTTGCTTTTTCCATAATCATGGTTGCTTCCGCATCTGTTTTAGAAAAGTTACGATGATCATCAAAAAAGATTCCGGTCCCTGAAACCTCGATATACTTGATACCGGCCTCATGAGCCTTTTCCATAGTATCCTGAGTAATCGCACTTATTCCAATAGAAAACCCCACGTCAAAAGGGTCGGGCTTCTTTTCTTGCTGAGACTCGCCAGGGGTAACTTTATGGCCATTTGAATTACAAGCAACAGCACATAACACACACAAGACCAGTACAATATATTTTCCTTTTCTCATTATTTTTTTCATCATCTTGGATTAAGCCCTATTGCCATCCCGGGTTTTGTTCTAATTTCGAGTTCAATTGCAAGTCCTCGATCGGAATAGGATAAAAGTAATCTTTGGGTTCTTCAAACGACCCGCCCAGCGGAAACGGAGCTAAATTACCTTTGTCGCCACCTACTTTTCCCGTAAGAGGATCCCGCAGTTGCCGCTGATCTACATTTATCAAAGCAGTAGCTGTAGAAGGTGCCCCAGAAGGGCTTCCTCTATATAGAAAAACATCTGCTCTTCCATCATTATTAAAGTCAAAAGAACCCAAATGAGGAAAATAAATGCCTACCATAGGTTGTTCTATCTTGTTTCCTTCTTTCCAACGCATCAGATCGGCCCATCTTAACCCTTCAGCAAACATCTCAATCCGGCGTTCCCTACGAATTTCAAGAATAACTCCTTTATTAGAGCCGGAAACATTGGGGTATTCCTGTACAAGATAGGGGTCCGGGTGACTATTGGCATACGTTAAGGTTAAATGTGGCATAGCTACCCTGTCTCGCAACTTATTTATAGACATATCAAGGTCTGCTTGCGTAAGTGTGCCCAATTCTGCCTTTGCTTCAGCGTAAACAAGTAGCGCTTCCGCATACCTGAAAATAATAATATCAAAATAAGATGCTCCGGTGGCCAGTTGATCCTTCGAGGGAAGCCATTTGACAATACGGTAACCAGTAGTTGTAATATCAAGATTCACCGGCTCTCTTGAACTTTCTCCTTTCATGACAAAATCCGGGCCGGCTGTCGTCTGGGTTAATCGAGGATCTCTATTCTGCATTTCCTCATAATATCCCATCGTTTTATAGTTAGGCTTATCTGTAAACCGGCTTCCGTCTTTCATTAAATAGGTATTAATCATATCTTTTGTTATACCCCAGGCTCCATAGGTAGGAGAGGTCATCGAATAACCTAAGCTGTTCGTTTTAATACCTTTTTCATAATTAGCTGCCAGAATCGTTTCTACCTCATTTTGGTTATCCATAGAAAACAAGTTACGATAAGCCTCATCCGGACCACCTTTAGTATATAAGGTATACGCCCCTGATTCAATAAGGGTTTTTGAAGCATTTACAGCCGCCTTTAAAAGCGGTTCATAGGGCATATCCAAGTCGTGATACTTTCTAAAGGTGCCTTCAAATAAGGCTATCCTTGCTTTTAGGAGTAAAGCGGTGTATCTGGTAATCTGATAGAGTTTCTTTTCCGCCGGAAGGTTTTCTATCGCAAAATTAATATCTGCCATCACAGAATCCATAACAAGCTCCCGAGAATCTCGTCCTTTATACAAGGCGGAATCATCTGCAGACAATACCTTGCCATACCAGGGCACATCACCAAATCGCTTTATTTTGTTATAATAGAAATAAGCACGGAAGAAACGGGCTATTCCACCATATTTTGCCCGGGCCGCCGAATCAGGACATTTGTGGTAGTTTGCCAGAAAATAGTTAATGTTTCTCAACTGCGACCAACTCCATCCCCCAGAGCCCCTTTTAGTGGGCACAATCCGACTGCCTCGAACACGGGCTGCCACTTCCAGGGGAACTATATTATCAGATGAAGCGTCTGCTGTTACCACATCCTCGGGATCGAGAAATCTATAAAAATCATTAGTGGCTATCTTTAATTGCTTGGCCGTATTGAAAAAATAATGTGCGTCTACCAAGCCTTCTGGAGGTCGGTCAAGATAATCCTCGTTACAGCCCGAGGATAGAACAAGTGCTCCCAATACCAGGAATAAATATAAATAATAAGCTCTTCTCATTTTAAAAAGTATTATAAGGTTATTTGGATTCCAAAAGAATACGTTTTGCCCAGTGGGTAATCTCTCAGATCAGCCCTAGCAACAGCATCTCCAGGTGAAGAGTAGTCAATGGCAGACCCGGCTTGTTCGGGATCTACATAATGTGTCAAGTCACCATCAAAGCGTATAGTAAACAGGTTTTCGCCACTTAAGTAAACCCTGGCTTTTTCGATAAACAGTTTTTGGGTCAAGTGCTTGGGTAGCGTATAACCGATAGTCATATTCTTCACTCTAAGGAACCCAACATTGAGCAGATAATAATCATTCATTTCATATAGTCCCCGGCCTCCATTCAAGCTTGTATAACCTCTGTATATCTGCGGGAATTTTCCTGGTTTATCATAAGTCCACGCATTTGTTAACAGGTCCTTTCTTATGAAAGATAAGTAGGGTCTTTGATAAGTTCCCCAATAAATATCTCCCGTAGGATACCAATTCTGATAACCAACACCAGCACCAGCAACAGACAAGTCAAAGCCACGATAACTTGCACTGATATTGAATCCAAAAGGGAATTGGGGCATGGCATTCCCAATCGGCACCAGGTCTCCATGATCCTCCAAGGTATATTTACCATTATCAATCCTACCATCTCCATCCGTGTCTACATACTTAATATCTCCTGCGCGTAAATGGTCCCAATCTGTATTCTGGGCGACATTCATTACAAATCTATAGACCTTCGCAAGCGTAACCCGCGGATTATTAAAACTGGCCTGATACTTTGCAGCTTCTTCATCAGATTGGAATTGACCTGCCACATGGTAACCCCAGATCTGACCTAGCTTTTGACCCTCCCAATAGGAACTCATAAGGCCTTGCTTGTTATTGAACTTGGTAATAACCCCTTTAAAGTTAGACACATTAGCGGTTGCTTTTAGTTGTAAAGGAGCACCGGCTACCTGGAATGTGTTATGATAGGTTAAGCTGAGTTCGAAGCCTCGGTTCCTCAATGCTCCGAAGTTTTGTCTTGGTTCAGAAGCACCGAAAACACCGGGAAGAGGCTCTCCTGGTAAATACATATGTTCAGTTGCCCTTTCGTACCAATCAAAAGAAGCAAGAATACGATTATTAAGAACCCCCAAATCCACTCCAAAATCGAGTGTTTTAGTCGTTTCCCAAGTAACAACGCTGGGTAACGGGTCAGGAGTCCGGGCATAAACCAACTTTTCCGCATTTGTAATCAACCAGTCGCTCTGCCCAACCTCCATCAATTCCAAAAAGGTGTTTACCGGCACAGTCTGGTTACCTAGTTTACCATAAGAAGCTCTAAATTTCAAAGAGGAAACATATTTTTGGATCGGTTTCCAGAATTTCTCTCGGTTAACCTGCCAGCCAGCGGAAACAGAAGGAAAGAAACCCCATCTGTTATCATTGGGGAAACGGGACGACCCGTCGTAACGCGCATCTACCTCTAACAGGTATTTTCCTTTGTAATTATAATTAAACCGACCAAAATATCCTCTAACGGCCCAATCAAGGAAGGTTTGGTCTATGTTGTACATTTCCGTAGCGAGACCCAGGCTGGAAAGGTCTCTAATTAAAAGACCATTGGATTGTGCAAGAACGTGGTCTCTGTGAAGACTTTCCTGATTGAAGCCCAGCATCAGCTTAAAGTTGTGATCCTCATGTATCCTTAAAGAATAGGCTCCAAAAACATTCAATGCTTTATAGGTTTTCTTCCAGCGGTATTGGTTTAGCCGGTTAAGTCCTGCTGTTGACTTCGTTAATTCATATGTTTGCAGGTATTCAAAGGGCGTATACCGATACGTGCGAGACTGATTGGTCGCCCTGTTGCTGTAGTTCATATTTATTTCCAGTCCTTTTAAGGGCGTTAACTTTGCACGGAAGGTGTTTGTAAGTTTTTCATCTTTATATTTCCGCCAGTTGTTTCCGGCCTCCATAGCAGCAGGACCGCCCTGTCCACCATTTCCACTCCTTCCTACATCTACTGGTATACCATTTACGAAATTCGGAAAGAAAGGAAAGTGATCATACCAAGTGGTCGTACTCCATATTCCACCAAACCCATGTCGATACCCACCATATTCTGTATAATGTTTATCCGTATATTTAATATTCGCCGAAAGTTCAAGCCAGTCAACCGGCTTAAAACTCAAATTGGCATTCAGGTTATATCTTTTGACTCCACCATCATTAATATTGCTAATTGTTGCTCTATCGAAAACACGCCCGGATAAATACGCCTTGATTTTTTCCGTACCTCCCGAAACTGAAATATTATGAAACTGAGAGGGTTGCCATTTTCTGAATAGGTAATCATACCAGTCCGTATTATAAAAGAACTTGTACGCTCCCCCTGGCAGCTTTTGGCGAAACGGTGGTATTTCTCCATTCGCCACCATTTTTATGGCAGCCCAGTCCATATCGCTATTAAACCTGGAGTAACTCGAGCCATTATAGCCAAAAATTGCAGCATCAATAGTCTTGGCATATACATAGGGATCTGAAACAAAATCGGTACGTGTTGTCGGCGTTGTCCAGGCAAAGTTGTTGGTATAGTTTACGGTAATATCTCCCGCTTTCCCTTTTTTAGTAGTTACCAGTATAACGCCAAACGCTCCTCTGGCTCCATAAATCGCTGCTGAAGCCGCATCTTTCAACACCGTAATGCTTTTAATATCTATCGGATTAACATCGGAGAGGTCTCCTTCAATACCATCGATAAGAACCAAAGGCCCTCCACCATTTATAGAAGTAAATCCGCGGATGTTTAAATCAGGATCGGTATTGGGATCTCCATTGTTGACTTGAATATGTAAACCGGGCATAAGGCCCTGTAACGTACCATTTATGGTTCCAGAAGAACGAAGTGCAATATCATCGGCCTCAATCTGATCAACTGCGCCAGTAAGATTTTCTTTCTTTTGTACACCATACCCCACAACTACCAATTGGTTCAAACCCGTCGTAGCTTCTGAGAGGAAAATCTTAATATTATTCCTTCCCTTTACAGGAATTTCCTTCCCGGTATATCCTAAATAACTTATCTCTAAGACCGCATTATCAGGAACATTTAACCTAAAATGCCCTTCGGCATCTGTAACCGTTCCCACGGTGCTTCCTTCTACCTTAATAGTCACGCCCACAAGCGGTTCTCCGGTAGCTGAATCTATCACCGTTCCCTGGACTTCTTCTCGCAGCAATGCTTTGGCGATTCGATCAGACCGACTTTCTCTCTCTTTGACCACAATCGTTTTACCTACAATAGTATAAGTAAAGGGCAGGTCGTCGAAAACAGACTCCAAAACCTTCACTAGAGGAGTGTGATCGAACTTTACATCTACCTTTTTTGCTTTTTTAAGCATATTGGTATTGTAAAGAAATTCATATCCGGTTTGCTTTCGGATCGTCTTGAACACCTTTTCAAGAGATATATTGTTCTTAGTATAAGTGATATTTTGTGCATCCACATGTGCATTTACCTGTAAACAGGCAACCAGCAACAACAAAACTGTTAACTTCATGGCCAAAAGCGCTTTTGAAGGGAATCCCTTTGCCTGGGGCACGGGAAGGTCACTAAAAATTATTTTCATAACTTTGTTTGGTTCCGGTTACCCCGGAACAGGTTTGGGTTTAGTTTAAGCGTTTATATAATCCTTCATTTTCATTTTAGGGTTACCCAAACAAGCCGGAGGCAGTACCAGTGCTTCCGGTTTTTTTTAGTTGGAAACCCTTTGACAACATCAGCCTTTGCAGGCAGACGCCGATGCTTATATTATTTTATGTCTTCTCAGGTTTTATTTCCTTTCTTCACGGTTACCTTTCTCCCCTGAACTTTAAAGTGAACTGTTCCTGTAAGCGATAGCCTCTTTAACACCGCCTGAAATTCTGAATACCTGGACATCACTCCGCTAAAATTCAATCTCTTTAAGTCTTCTGAATCGTATGCTACCTCCACATTATACCAGCGGGATAGTTCATTCATGATTTCCTTTATGTTGGTATTTTCAAAATAAAATAGATCGTTCT
>CAYXRN010000117.1:0-9917 GCA_964467635.1 uncultured Chitinophagaceae bacterium
CACTTCTCGGCTCAATGAGGCACGACTTCTTATTTACAGGAGAAATATAACAAAAGCTACGTACTTTCGTAGCTGATGAAGCAGGAAAATCAGATTTGGGGAGCTATCAGGCAACGGAAGGTTCAGGCGTTCCGCAAGCTGTATTTTCGCCTTTATGACAACCTGTTTCATTACGGATTGCAGCAGTTAAAGGACCGGAGCCAAACGTGTACCTGTATTAATGAAGTGTTTACGGAACTATGGGAAAAAGCCTATTCGTTGCCCCCGGTTGACAATGTAGAAGGGTATGTTTTTATTATTTTTAAAAGAAAAATATTTCATCACTTAAAACAAAAGCGTCTGATTATAGCGCTTCCGGACAATGATATGGAGGCCCTGATGGAAGGCGATTGTTCTTATGAGGAAATGATCATCTTGATGCAGACTGAGGAGGAGGCAAAGACAAAAGTGTCCCGGGCTCTTGGAAAACTGACTTCCAGGCAGATCGAAATTATCCGCCTCAGATACTACCACGATCTGTCGATAAGTAAGATTGCTCAAAAACTGGCAATCTCTCACCGTACCGTTTACAATACATTACAAAATGCGATCGTTACCTTACGGAAGGAACTTAAGTCGTAAAGTTATTTTGAGCAGGACTGGCTTCTTTTGAACTATTGCCTTTATGATTGGTTAGAAAAAGTGAAAGGACGTTGTATTATGCATGAGATTGAACCATTTTTTAACTGGCGGCATCTGTATACGGCCGAAGCGGATGAATACTCGCCTTTTTATGGCAGGGAATATGATGAGTTCTCCTACACACAGAAAATCTATAACTATTATATTCATCCTCAATGGGATTATTTTGGCTCCGATAATTTATATCTAAAAATACTTTATGCGGATTATCAATACGGCTTTGTCATTATTGAACTGATCGGGGAGTGGAACGATTGTATTGAAAATGACATTATGACGCTGAAAAGAGAAGTTATTGATGTTTTGATCAGCCGCGGAATCAGCAAATTTATCCTCATCACGGAAAATGTACTCAATTTTCACAGTTCCGACGACTGCTACTATGAAGAATGGTTGGAAGATATCGAGGAAGCGGGAGGGTGGATCGTATCTGTTAATATGCCGGAACAAACGGCTGGCGCTTTTGTTGAAGCCGGACTCAACAGGTACGTTAACCTGATCGAAAGCGATCGCTGGCGTACGTTTACTCCTTTTTCCCTGTTCAGGCAGATTGATGATCAAATGATTAAATTGCTGGAACGCGGATGAGTAGTCTATTAAAGACCTTTTATTCTGATTTGACAAATTCACTTTTCTACTGTATTTTTGCTACTCGTTTAGTACTTACACCATCAAATAACTCAATATTTTTTTATGAAGTGGGGACAATACTTTACTTCTGCCATTGGTAAAAAGCTTGTTATGGCATTTACCGGCTTCTTTCTTATTCTCTTTCTTATTGTACACGCCTCGGCTAATGCGTGCATTTTTGTACCTGACCACGGCGAAACCTTCAATAAAGTAGCTCACTTTCTGGGGACAAACTGGATTCTCCATATCCTGGAGATTGGCTTATTCTTGGGATTTATCCTCCACATCGTTCAGGGGATAGTCCTTACTATTCAAAACCGCAGAAAACGGCCGATAAAATACGCTGTCAATCACCGAAATCAGATCACGACCTGGTATTCCCGTTCTATGGGACTGCTCGGTGTACTGATCCTTATTTTTCTTATTATTCATCTTAATCATTTCTGGGTGCATACCCGGCTCGCAGCTATCTTTGGCGGGTTGGATGAAATCTCTTATTCCAGTATGCAGGTAGATAACCTGTACCTGAGGATGCAGGAGGTTTTTAGTCATGGATGGGTAGTGATCGTTTACCTGGTAGCACTTGTAGCCCTTGGCTATCATCTGGCCCACGGTTTTCAAAGTGCTTTTCGTACCCTGGGCATGACCTCTTCCCGTTATATCCCTATAATTCGGGGTATTGGAACCGCCTACGCGATTATCATTCCTGTTTTGTTTGCTGTAATGCCTGTGGCCATGTATTTTGAGTGGGTGAGTTAATTATATTGAATAATTTTCATATTTATATACCTATGAATTTAGATGCTAAAATACCTGAAGGCCCGGTGGCTGAAAAATGGACGAATTATAAGAATCATTGCAAATTGGTAAGTCCGGCCAATAAACGCAAGCTGAATATTATAGTCATCGGTTCCGGTTTAGCCGGAGCATCCGCGTCCGCCACCCTGGCAGAGTTGGGCTATCAGGTGAAGACTTTTTGTTTCCAGGATAGTCCTCGACGTGCGCACAGCGTAGCAGCTCAGGGAGGCATTAATGCAGCTAAAAATTATCAAAATGACGGTGACTCTGATTTTCGGCTTTTCTATGATACGCTTAAGGGGGGAGATTTCCGTTCCAGAGAATCCAATACCTACCGTTTAGCAGAGGTAAGTGGTGCTATCATCGACCAGTGTGTCGCCCAAGGTGTTCCCTTTGCACGTGAGTACGGCGGCTTGTTGGCCAACCGGTCTTTTGGCGGTGTGCAGGTGCAACGCACTTTTTATGCAGCCGGGCAAACCGGACAACAGCTGTTGCTAGGAGCCTATTCCGCGCTGGAACGTCAGATAGCACTTGGAAAGGTCGAAATGTTTTCGCGTCATGAAATGCTGGAAGTGGTCATTATAGACGGGCAGGCCCGGGGTATTATTGCCAGAAACCTTATTACCGGGGAGCTGGAACGCCATTTTGGACATGCTGTGGTACTGGCGAGCGGAGGGTATGGTAATGTATTTTATCTCTCTACTAATGCCATGGGATCGAATGTAACGGCTTCCTGGAAAGCGCATAAAAATGGGGCTTACTTTGCGAATCCCTGTTTTACGCAGATACACCCAACCTGTATTCCGGTATCCGGGGACTATCAAAGTAAACTGACTTTGATGAGTGAATCGCTCCGAAACGATGGACGGATCTGGGTGCCTAAGAAAAAAGACGACGACAGAAATCCCAATGATATTCCAGAAGAAGAGAGAGACTATTATCTGGAACGCCGATATCCGGCCTTTGGTAACTTGGGTCCGCGCGATGTAACTTCTAGGGCCGCTAAGGAGCGTTGCGATGCGGGCTATGGCGTAGGTGCCTCAAAACAAGCGGTATATCTTGATTTTGCTTCGGCTATTAAGCGCTATGGGAAAGCGGCTGCGCATAAGCGGCAGATACCGGATCCCTCTGAGGCGCAGATCATTGAATTGGGGAAAGAAGTGGTTGCTGAAAAGTATGGCAATCTTTTTGAAATGTATGAAAGGATTACTGCTGAAAATCCTTACGAGGTACCCATGCGCATCTATCCTGCCAGTCATTATACCATGGGTGGGCTATGGGTAGATTATAATCTGATGACCACCATTCCTGGCTTATTTGCGATTGGTGAATGCAATTATTCCGACCATGGCGCAAACAGACTGGGTGCTTCCGCCTTGATGCAGGGATTGGCAGACGGGTATTTTGTCATTCCTTACACCATGGGGAACTTCCTGGCCGGCGAAATCAATACAAAGCCCATACCTACGGATCATCCGGCTTTCGATGAGGCGGAGCGAGCGGTTAAAACGCGGCTTGATCAGTTGTTGGAGATAAAAGGGACCCATTCTGTGGACTATTTTCATAAAGCGTTGGGCAAAATAATGTGGAATAAATGTGGTATGTCCAGGAACAAAAAAGGGTTGGAAGAAGCTATTCAGGAAATCAGAGTGCTAAGAGAAGAGTTCTGGAAAGATGTACGGGTTCCCGGAGGCAGTGATGAGTTTAATACCGAATTAGAAAAAGCGGGTCGTGTAGCGGATTTCCTGGAAATGGGAGAGTTGCTGGCTGTAGACGCTTTGCAGCGCGACGAAAGCTGTGGCGCTCATTTTAGAGAGGAACACCAAACGGAGGATGGCGAAGCTCAGCGTGATGATGAAAATTTTTGTTATGTAAGTGCTTGGGAATATCGGCCGGATAATACTTTTGAATTGCATAAAGAACCTTTGAAATTTGAGCTACTTCATTTAGCCCAAAGGAGTTACAAGTGAGCAGGAATGGCGGAATAATAACCGGCCTATATATACGGTGTACCGGGCAATGAATAATTGGTTGTCCAAATTATTGCCGAAGCCGTTTGACAAGCGGACTACGCAACTACCCATTACCGGAATGCAACAACTGGGGATATCTGTTGTAGTCTCAAACTGGTGTAAAACGAATTTTTTAATGCACTTAAAGGTCATAACAAATTATAATTATTATAAAAAGCTGCGTGCTATAACACATACATTATGAACTTAACATTAAAAGTCTGGAGACAAAAAAACGGCAAGGAAAAAGGATATTTTGAAACTTATTCCGTTGAGGATATCTCAGAGGACATGTCCTTTCTGGAAATGTTTGATGTGTTAAATGAAAAATTGATTAATGAGGGTAAAGAACCTATTGCCTTTGATCACGATTGTCGCGAAGGCATTTGCGGCATGTGCTCCATGTATATAAATGGCAGGGCACATGGTCCGCTGAGGAGCACCACTACCTGTCAGCTGCATATGCGTCATTTCCATGATGGAGAAACCATAGTGGTGGAACCCTGGCGTGCGGCCGCTTTTCCGGTAGTTAAAGATCTGGTAGTTGATCGCGGTGCATTTGATCGGATTATAGAAGCCGGGGGCTATATTTCGGTCAATGCGGGGAATCCGGTGGATGCCAATGCGATTCCGATAAAAAAAGACGATGCTGATCTTGCCTTTGCAGCAGCCACTTGCATAGGCTGCGGCGCTTGTGTGGCTGCTTGTCCTAACTCTTCTGCAATGTTGTTTTTAAGTGCAAAAATCTCACAGCTAAGCCACCTGCCGCAGGGATTTCCGGAAAGAAAATCCAGGGTAGAAGGTATGGTCGCGCAAATGGACAAAGAGTTTTTCGGAAGTTGTTCCAATACCGGGGCCTGTGAAGCGGAATGCCCCAAAGATATACCGATTACGCACATTGCCAGGGCAAATGCTGAATATTTGAAGGCTACCTTTTCTAACGACTCCTACGGTAGGATTTTTGAAAAGGAATAAACCCTGCTGATGGAACCCTTAATGGACATCGATAATCTGTCTATCGGCTTCTCAAAGGAAGGGATAGAAAGCGCGGTCGTCCATCAAATTTCATTTACTATCGGGAAAGGGGAAATTGTTGGCCTGGTAGGGGAGTCAGGGTCCGGAAAGTCTGTTAGTGCACTTGCTTTAATGCGGCTTTTGCCTGCTGAGACCAAGGTTTCGGGTAAAATAAAACTGACGGATAAAAAAGGGGCGATCAACCTGGCGGCTTTGCCTGAATCGGATATGCGGCATTATCGTGGCAATCGGATCGGCATGATCTTTCAGGAGCCGATGACCTCTCTCAACCCTGTTTTCACTTGTGGGGACCAGATCACCGAAGCCATTCGAGCACATCGGCCTGTGGACGCAAAGGCTGCCAAGGCCCGGGCCATTGCCTTGTTTGAAAAAGCAAAGCTTCCTGATCCCGAGCAGCTGTTTCGCCGGTATCCTCACCAGCTTTCCGGGGGACAAAAACAGCGGGTAATGATCGCCATGGCGATCTGTTGCAATCCCGACCTCATCATAGCAGATGAGCCGACTACCGCCCTGGATGTTACGGTACAAAAAGCCATCCTGGAGCTGTTGAAGGAATTGCAGCAGCAATTACAAATCAGTATTTTTTTCATTACACACGACCTTAATCTGATAAAAAACATCGCCGATAAAGTCCTGGTGATGTATCAGGGAAAGATTGTGGAACAAGGCCCTGTTGAGCGTATTTTTTCTAATCCACAGCATCCTTACACCAAAGGATTGTTGGCCTGCAGGCCACAAACTGAGCGTGTCTTGAAAAAGTTACCCCAGATGTCAGATTTTATTCGCATTGAAGACGGGCAGATAGTGTCGAAACATACGGATATGGAAACGTTGATTCGGTCTCTGGAACGATCTGCAGAAAAAAAAGCCACGTCTTTGCCGGAGCCCGTTGTCTTACAAGTCAGAAACCTGGTGGTGCGATTCCCGGGGAAAAAGAATTTTTTGGGAAAAATTTTAAATTGGACGTTTGCGGTAAATGAGGTGAGCTTTGATGTGAAAAAAGGCGAGATATTAGGTCTGGCAGGGGAATCCGGCTGCGGAAAGACCACCCTCGGCCGGGCTATCCTGCAACTGATCCGCCCGCAATCCGGGGAAGTAAGGTATGACGGCGTCAACCTATGCGATTTGTCGGGAAACGCCTTAAGAAAATGGCGGTCTAAACTACAACTGATTTTTCAGGATCCCTATTCTGCTCTCAATCCCCGTCTCACCATAGGAGAAGCCATTTTGGAACCGATGCAGGTTCATAGACTTTATCGAAATGACAGAGAACGGAAACAAAAGATCGGCGAGCTCCTTGAAAAAGTGGATCTTGACCCGGCTGTGGTAAAGAGCTATCCACATGAGTTTTCGGGTGGACAACGCCAACGCATTTGTATAGCCAGGGCGCTTGCCCTGCAGCCTGAGTTTATTATTTGTGATGAATCCGTATCTGCCCTGGATGTGAGCGTTCAGGCCCAGGTTTTGAACCTTTTACTGCAGCTTAAGGAGGAGTTCGGTTTTACCTGTATTTTTATTTCACATGATCTTGCAGTGGTCAAATTTATGTGTGACCGCATCCTAATCATGAACAAGGGGAGAATAGAAGAAAGCGGTTCTCCGGATACTATTTTTAATCATCCCCAAACAGCTTATACCCGCAACCTTTTGGCCGCAATTCCGCGGTAATTTCATTTTTTTTCTAAATAAAATGAACCTTTGGAAATTCTAAGTGTTTCATTGTGAACAATATAGGATTTTCATTATGATAAACCAGACTAATACAGTACCTTTGCAGCCTTTAAATCCATACCGTAAGATGAAGTTATCCCAATTTAGATTTGATCTCCCGTTAAATTTAATTGCACAACATCCAAGTAAAGAACGTGACAACGCGCGACTGATGGTCGTTCATCGGGATAGCGGAAAAATTGAACACAAGGTATTCAAAGATGTATTGGATTATTTTGATGAAGATGATGCCATGATCGTCAACAATACTAAGGTTTTTCCTGCTCGTTTGCATGGACGTAAAGAAAAAACAGGAGCTAAGATAGAGGTCTTTTTATTACGCGAATTAAATATGAACAGCCGTTTGTGGGATGTTATTGTAGATCCTGCAAGAAAGATCAGGGTGGGCAACAAATTATTTTTTGGCGACAGAAATGAGCTGGTGGCAGAGGTAATCGATAATACCACCTCACGGGGACGTACTATTCGTTTTTTGCATGATGGAACGGACGAGGAATACAAGACGCTCTTGACCAAACTAGGGGAAACACCGCTTCCAAAATACATCAAAAGACAACCGGATGCGACTGATAAAGAGCGCTACCAGACCGTGTACGCCAAATATGAAGGAGCGGTGGCGGCTCCTACTGCCGGTTTACACTTTACCAAAGAACTGATCAAACGGTTGGAAATAAAAGGCGTTAATTTTGCAGAGGTGACGCTACATACCGGCCTGGGTACTTTTAGACCAATTGAAGTAGAAGACTTAAGCAAGCATAAAATGGATGCAGAATACTATCGCATTACAGACTATGCTGCCAATATTGTTAACAAGGCCAAACAAGACAACCGGAAGATCTGCGCTATTGGAACTACGAGCATGCGCGCTATAGAGTCTTCCGTTACTTCTTCAAATATGTTGCGGGCCGATGAAGGTTGGACCAATTTGTTTATTCATCCGCCATATGAATTCCGGATTGCCAATTGCATGATCACCAATTTTCATTTACCTAAGACCAGCCTGATTATTATGGTATCCGCGTTCGCTGATTATGACCTCGTCATGCATGCCTACAATGTTGCCATCAAGGAAAAATATAATTTTTTCAGTTATGGTGATGCGATGCTGATTTTATGATCATGCGGAAGAAGTATGCCATACTGGTTGCTGCCGGAAAAGGGACCCGCATGCAGGCGTCAATCCCAAAGCAGTTTCTGCAGCTACAAGGCAGGCCTATGCTGTTTTATACGATTCAGGCTTTTTTGAATGCCTATGCTGATATACATATCATCTTGGTAGTGCCTGAACGTAAGACCGCCCTAGCTTCATCTGTATTGGATTATTTTGGTAAGGAAGCAACTATTTCCATCACCAACGGAGGCCCGTCACGTTTTGATTCTGTGAAAAACGGGTTGAGACTGACCGCTTCATCCGATGCGGTTATTTTTGTCCATGACGGGGCGCGGCCACTGGTTTCACCTGAACTGATAAAGGCCTGTTATGAACAAGCGCTTGAAAGAGGAAGTGCTATCCCGGCACTGCCTTTAAAAGACAGTATTCGGCAGGTGGGCGAAAAGGGAAGCATAGCCCTTGACCGTAACCTTTTTCGCGTCATACAAACACCGCAGACCTTCTTGTCTGAACTATTGATCCCTGCGTTTGAACAGCCATACCGAAAGGAATTCACCGATGAAGCCACGGTGGTGGAATACGCCGGTAAGGCGGTTTGTCTTATAAAAGGAGAGGAGGAAAATATAAAAATTACCCGCCCGATCGATATGCTTTTAGCTACGCAGGTATTGCTTAAACGAAGTAAGGGTTAAACAGTTTTTTCAGCTTATTGACAAAATCCAGTTTTTCCCAGGTAAACAGTTCCACCTTGATGTTTTTCTTTTTCCCTTCCGGCGTTTCAAAAGTTTTGGATATAACCTCGTTTTTTCTTCCCATGTGTCCATAGGCCGCAGTTTCTGAATAGATTGGGTTACGCAACTTCAGTCGTTTTTCAATGGCATACGGACGCATATCGAAAACATGACTTAGTTTTTCTGCAATTTCCCCATCAGTCAATTGCACCTTGGAAGTGCCATACGTATTTACATAAATACCCATGGGCTTGGCTACTCCAATTGCATAGGAAACCTGGACCAGTACCTCGTCTGCAATACCCGCAGCTATCAGGTTTTTAGCCATGTGCCGGGCTGCATAAGCTGCTGATCGGTCCACTTTTGAAGGATCTTTCCCTGAAAAAGCACCCCCGCCGTGAGCGCCTTTTCCACCATAGGTATCCACAATGATTTTTCTGCCGGTAATACCGGCATCACCATGGGGACCTCCTATGACAAACTTTCCCGTAGGGTTAATGTGGTATTTGACTTTGTTAGTGAATAGTTTTTGAAGCGTGGGATTCAATTGCTTTTTAACCCTGGGGATAAGGATCTTGATGATATCTTCTTTGATTTTTTTTGCCATCTTAGCATCCGTATCAAATTCATCATGTTGTGTAGAGATCACAATGGTATCAATACGGATGGGTTTACCGTCGTCACTGTATTCGATGGTGACCTGGGACTTGGCATCCGGTCGCAGGTATTTTATTTCCTTATTCTTTCGACGAATAGCAGCCAGCTCAATAAGAAGTTTATGTGCCAGGTCGAGAGAAAGCGGCATAAAACTATTTGTTTCGTTGGTTGCATAACCGAACATCATTCCTTGATCTCCGGCTCCCTGGTCTTCCTTGTTCTTTCGGTCTACGCCACGGTTGATATCGGCTGACTGTTCATGAATGGCGGAAAGAATTCCGCAGGAATCGGCTTCAAACATATAAGCACTGTTCGTATATCCGATCCGTTTAATCACGTTGCGTGCGATTTTCTGAACATCAAGATAAGTATGAGACTTGACTTCTCCGGCTAACACCACCTGACCGGTTGTTACCAGGGTTTCACAAGCTACTTTCGCCTGTGGATCAAAAGCTAAGAAATGATCAACCAGTGCATCGGATATCTGATCAGCTATTTTATCGGGATGGCCCTCGGAAACTGATTCGGAAG
>CAYXRN010000118.1:0-9863 GCA_964467635.1 uncultured Chitinophagaceae bacterium
ATAAATTCACGAACGTCCGCTTCTGTTTGTTTGGTTTTTACTGCTGCCATAATGTGGTTGAGATTTCAAGGGATCTTTAGAGGCCAGTCACCAAATAAAAGTGTCCAGTCAAGGATGGAAAATCATAACATAGTGTTTATCACAAATTGGAAAAGATAGATTATCCAAAAGCCGTCATTACCGATCCTCCATCTACCCGGTAATTGCTTCCGGTGATGAAACTTGCATGATCCGAGCATAAAAAACCAATTACTCCAGCTACTTCTTCTGCTGTTCCTCTGCGGCCCTCGCTTATTCCGGGTCGTTTATTCTCTAAAAACCATCGGATTGCTTCCTCGTTAGAAATATTCATCTTTTTGGATAATTTCTCCATCATGGTATCTGTCATGGGGGTGGCAATGAAAGCCGGGGAAACACAATTAACCTGGATGCCGGATGGGGAATATGCCTTAGACAGACATTTTGCTAGGTTCACAATAGCAGCCTTGCAAGCATTATATGGGCTTTCGTTTTCATAAGGTTGTAAAGCATTTTCGGAAGCAATAAGGACTATTCGGCCTGATCCTTTATGCATCATCTGTGGAATGAATGCGCGACAGACACGGACAGCAGCCATCAGGTCTACATCAATCGTATTAAACCAGTCCTCATCGCTCAAACTCAGAAAGTCACCACTTGCGCCGCTAATCCCCGCGGAATTAACCAAAATATCCGCGCCGCCGAATTTCTCCTTTACTGCGGCAGCTAATTCTTGCACCTCATCAATATGAGCTAAATCAGCAGATATCGCAGTCACTTCATTATCCGCTTTTGTTCTTTTTTGTACTTCAACCACTGCTTTATCCAGCTTCTCCTTCGACCTGTCAGTCAAGACAATAGTGACTCCTTCTTGCGCCAGAAACTTTGCGGTAGCCAAACCGATACCGGAATCTCCTCCGGTAACTACCGCTGTTTTGTTTTCTATGAGTAAATCCATCTTAAGTTGTTTCAATCTTAAACAAAACAGAAATCGATCTAGTTGCAAATAGCAATGCAAAAACTAAAAACATGTTACAGTGCGCATCTAAAGCCCGTATTGGAGCTCCCACTGTCAGGGGTATTAGAGGAACGGGCAGCAACCCTATAACGGTTGCAATAGGAATGATGGCATAAGAACGAGCCGCCGCGGATCACTTTTGTCATCCCCTCTTTTGGTCCTTTAGGGTCATTACGGGTGTCCTTTATTCTAAAATCAGGACTAAACCAGTCTCCGCACCACTCCCATACATTGCCGGAAGTATTGTACAGCCCATACCCATTCGGTTTGAAGCTCTTTGCGGGTGCAGTACCCAGATATCCATCATCCAGGCTGTTGTATTGTGGAAAAGTACCTTGCCAGATATTACAACGATGCTCCCCACCCGGCGCTAGTTCATTGCCCCAAGGGAATTTATTTTGGACTAAACCCCCACGCGCCGCATATTCCCACTCCGCTTCAGTAGGCAGTCGTTTTCCCGCCCATTGACAGTAAGCCAGTGCGTCATTCCAGGAAACCTGTACTACCGGATGATCCATCCTGTTATTAATATCGCTGTCGGGACCTTCGGGATGATTCCAGCAAGCCCCCCCAATAGCCGCCCACCAAGGCGTTTGGACTGCAACCTGAGGATGGGCAGCAATCGCCTTTTCCGATAATAAACCGTAAAAAACAAAGGACCAACCAAAACGCTCTGCCTCTGTCTGATAATGAGTCGCTTCTATAAATTGCTTGAATTCTAAATTGGTTACCGCAGTAGGCGCTATATGAAAATCTGACAAACTAACCTCTACCACCGGACCTTCTCCATCTGCAGGAAAGCCCTCTTTATCTTCTGTTCCCATCAGGAAAGAACCTCCTGAAAGCTTATTCATGCCTGCGGGATCGCCTTTCCCCTGTTGAAGCTGAGTCGGTTTTCCCTCCTGTTTTGCATCAGATGAGTTGCGGGAGGCAGTACAACAAGCTGTTTTCGCTGTCCGGATCATGGCGCTGATTTTAATACATCAAATTTACATCAACCTGACCACCTATCAAAAAGTATCCTCCTAAAGATCAGGCTGCTCCAAAAACGCCGGAAGCATAAAAATACCGGTCTCGTCACGCTTATTAGCTGATTTAACGCCTATTTTAACAATCGCTGCTTCTCTTGTCTAAAAAATTCAACGCTTTGTTTTACCTCCGGAACACTATTTTTCCATTTGTATTCATATTCTACAAATACAAACCCTTTGAAGTGTTGTTTTTTCATTTGTGCCATGATACCGGCTATGTTATTCTTACCCGTTCCCCAGGGAACATCATGCGCGTCACGTTCTGCTTTTTTATTGAGGTCTTTCATGTGGAATTCTTTGACATGCCCTTGCAGCTTTTGCAGACACTCCACCGGATTCAACCCCGAACGCTGCCAATGGCCTACATCCGCACATGCTCCAACATAAGAGCTCGCTCCTTTTATGGCATTCAATAAGATATCCGGATTCCAATAGTGAGACGGTTTGGGGTGATCATGGATGGCGACATTGATCTTATACTTTTCAGCCAAGCTGGATACCAGCGGAATCTGATCTTCTTTTGGTTCCGAGGCAATATTTTGCAGCCCCATGGCTTTTGCAAATTTAAAAAGTTGCTCCCAGTCACTTTCAGTTTTGGGACTCACAACCCCATAGGAAACCATTTTTATGCCATGTTTACGCAGCATTTTTTTTACGGCCTTCCTTTTCTCTTTGTTCATATGGTAGTCCATCTTTCCTGTTATTCCGCCTCCAATTTTCTGATTAGGAAATCCTTCCACATATTTCACCCCACAAGAGTCAATTTTGTCCAGTGCTTCGGCAAAGGTAAAATAATGAAACGTCCATGCCTGTATACCAAGCTTCCAATCGGAAGGCTTCAATTTCTGTGCAAAGCTTTGCTGGCTGAGGCAAATGATTAATAACACCATGGTTGATCCTAACAGAAGGCTTTTCAAAAGGCAATAGGCCCTTGATTGTTTACATTTCATTTTTTATGTTTTATATAGCTATTATAAAAAAATACACGAGTAAATTACGACAAATATTCAAACCTGATAGTAATTTTATCCAGGTAAGCTTTTAAACTGCTTCAATATATACCTTTTCACTCCCTAATATCGGATGTTTAACTTCCAGGGTAATTTCCCCTCTTTGTCCTGGCCTTGTCCTAATCCATACCGCTCCTACTCCACCTGTATCTTCAAACGCAAATGGATTTTCTCCAACTAAGACAGCCGGGCCCTTAAGGGTGAATATTATATTCCCTTTTGCATAAGGGCGTGGCATCCCATATTTATCCACCACCCGAAACATGACACGGGTTGCATCCGAGCCGTCTGCATGGAGTTGTTTATCATCCGGTGCTACCAATAAGCAGTCTGCATCCTCATCAGTACAGTAGGATTGAGTAACCATTTTTTGTTTGCTCACATAACCGTCTATCCGCAACTCCGGTCTTGTCGTACCATCAACATCTTTAAAATCCACGAAAAAAGGCGGATAGGTAAGATGTGGAAACCTTTCTTTATCCGGTCTCACTGTGACATGATGTTTACCATCAACAAACAAGACCAGTTTGTCGCAGTTGGAACAAATCATGGCTTGCTCTCCCTGCTTAAAAGGCAAGGATTTAGGTCCGAAATGCCAATAAAAAGCAAGCGCTATCACTGGTTTCTTTAGTGGATTTACTTGCGACTGATAAATAGCCGCTCCGAGTTTGGGGACGCGGAAAAGATCAACGACGCCAGTATATTTTACTCCTTCAAATTGATTACCGCTACCTGAGGGGTAATCATAGCCCGACCAAGAAAGCAATCCGCAATACCGTTTATCCGATCCGGCAATATTGTGTACCCGTCCATGGGCCAAAGCCTGCCCCTGTTGAAGAATTGCGTCATCCGTCCGACGGTAATATTTTGCAGGTCCGGAAAGTGTTCCTACTGCTTCACTGACAAAATATGGCAGATCGGTACGCGGAGAAAGTAACTCGGGCTGCCACCGCCCGTCATCCCCCTTGCTTTTCTTATAGTCATTATAAGAAAAGACATCCTGTACAAAGTTTTCAGTATCGTGCAGACCGCCTATCATGGCACCTGTCGTCTGACGTGAGCCATCTAGCTTGTAAGCCAGGATCTTTGTTCTTCTATAAAGTTCCAAATCATCCGGGGTTTCATTCAACCGTGCACCCCATACAACGATGGAAGGATGGTTGCGATCACGTCGAACCATATCCCCTACGGCTCTTATAGCCCGTTGCTTCCATTGTTCATTGCCTAACGGACGTCCCCAACCCGCCGCTTCTTCCCAGGACATTAACCCCAATTCATCGCATGCATCAAAGAACGACTCCGATTGCGGGTAATGAGAACACCGAACCATGTTACAATTTAATTCATGCCGTAAAATCTCAACATCCTTACGTTGCACTCGATCCGGCACAGCCCCTCCGGCAAAAGGATAAAATTGATGGCGATTCACGCCAAAAAGCTGTATGCGGTTCCCGTTAAGCAAAAAACCTTCCTTCGTAAAACGTGCGTCCCGGAAACCGGTTCGAACCATATAATCATGTACAGGTTTTTCGTCAATCAATAAAGTAGATTTCACCTGATAAAGGTACGGATTGTCTATATCCCATAAATGAACATTCTTTAAGTTGGTTAAGGACAAATGAACCGGGGTTGGTCCATCCGCTGTTATAGCAACCGGAGCAGCAGCTTCTGCTACCATCGTCTTTTCATCATAAAGTTCAGCTTTAACGGCAACCTTAGCGTTAGGAATAACGGAAGTATCTACAATACAGGTTATAGCAAGGCCACAGTCCTCACGAAGCACATGGAGCGGTTTGGCAAAGACATCAGAAATAAAAGTTTGGGGTACCACATGTAGCTTCGCCGAACGGTAGAGGCCGCCGGGCTGCCAGAAATCTACCGAGGTGTTCTTATGTCCGGGTTTATTAGGAGGAACATTAATGTCGAACCGGGCGTCTAACTCCACTGCCAATACATTTTCCCCCGGTACAAGCGCTTGGGTGAGCTCAAAATCAAAAGGAAGGTATCCCCCTACATGCTTTCCTATTTCGTTGTCGTTAAGAGTAACGGTAGCTGCAGTCATAGCAGCCCCAATTTTCAGGAAAGTCCGCTTTCCAGCGAGCGCGTTTCCTCCAGTAAAATGGCGGCGGTAACACCAGGTTTTCTCCCAACTATCCGGATCCCATTTTCGCCAGGAGAGATCAGCGACACTATGTGGTAAATTTATCTTTTCAAAGTGGCTGTCCTCGAACCTTGACCTGTTGCTGCCTCTTGCAGCTTCTCCAAAAAGCCAATCCGCACTAAATGGCCGCGTGAGCACTGCAGCTCCCTGCTTGCTTTCGCGAAGGTAATGTACGCTGCCCTGGCTACCTAATACCGTAAAAGCCGTCAAGCCACCTGTTCCAATAGCTGCTGTTCTCAGAAAGTGTCGCCGCGTCCACCTGGATTTGTCGGTCAGTTTCATCAGATAATTTTAATACCGGCTGTGTCCGGTTTCTTTTATGCGCTTCAAATCCGCGGCCATTTCCTTCACCTTGTCCGGATATTTAGCGGCCAGGTTATTTTGCTCTCCTACATCCTCTTTTAAATTATAAAGTTGTGGTTCGGAACTGAAGCCTGATTCTATATTCACCGCCTTAAGTAAGGCAGGCCCGTTATGTGGCTGAATATATTTCCAGCCGTCTTTTATAAATGCCAACACACCGCCATTATTCTGTTCGATATAGGTACTTCTGCCTTCATCAGATTTACCTAATAATGCCGGCAACACATTCCGGCTGTCCACGGCATCACGCTTTTCAAGTTTTACTTCATTCATAGCTGCAAAAGAAGCCAATAAATCTACCTGGCTGACTAAGGCGTCGGATACCCCCGGTGCGATCACACCAGGCCATCTTACAATAAAAGGCACTCGGGAACCTCCTTCAAACATGCTGTATTTCCCCCCGCGAAGCGGTCCCGCAGGCTGGTGACCATGTGCTTTTTTCACAGCTCCGTCCACATAACCGTCATCTAATACAGGGCCATTATCGCTGCTGAAAACAATAATCGTTTTTTTAGTTAAATCAAGATAATCAAGTAGTTTCATGATCTCTCCCACTAGATAATCCATTTCCAGGATCACATCACCGCGATAACCCATCTTACTCGCTCCTTTGAAACGCGTATCCGGCATACGGGGCACGTGAATTTCATTAACAGCATAATATAAAAAGAAAGGATGCTCCTTATTTTTTTCAATAAACTGCTCCGCTTGTGCCAAAAAATCTTCAGCCAGGGATTCATCCGTCCAACGCGCACGTTGTCCTCCCGTCATCCAGCCAATACGGCCAATCCCATTAATGATGGTATTATTATGGCCGTGAGAAGATTTCATTTTTAATAATTCGGGATGTTCCTTTCCGGTAGGTTCATTACCAACCTTATGTTTGTAACTCACTTTAATAGGATCATCGGGATCCAAGGCGACTACCTTATGATTTTCAACATAAACAGTAGGAACACGATCGGCCGTTGCCGGAAAAATAAACGAATAATCAAATCCTACTTCATTGGGTCCCGGCTTTACCTCGCCATTCCAATCAGGTCCTCCTTTAGGACCCAGCCCCACATGCCACTTTCCAACACATGCCGTATGATAGCCCGCCTGTTGAAATACGGTACCGATTGTTGCCTGGTCCAATGGGATCAATAAAGAAGCATTACCGGGTAAAATACGTGCTTTTTTATTTCTAAAAGCATACTCACCCGTCAAGATTGAATAGCGTGACGGAGTACAGGTAGACGCGGTAGCATGCCCATTTGTAAAACGAATGCCTTCGGATGCCAGCTTATCAATATTCGGTGTTTGAATTTCTGTCGCTCCATAACAGCTTAGATCTCCATAACCTAGATCATCTGCATAAATAACAATAACATTAGGCTGGGAAGATGAATCTGCGGTATTCTTCTGAGCTGTACCTGTTCCACTACATCCTGTCGCTAAAAGTACAAAACTAGACAGGATCATCATTAATAAAAAAATCCCGTTTTTAAATTGGTTGCTAATCATCATAATTTAGTTTATCGTATTTGTTTGTGAAGGAAAATAAGCTATTGCGAGGCTATCGGTCGGTTGTCATGTCTATGTCGCAGCCAGTTCAAAACTTTATTCAGTTCCTGGGGGTCATCCATATAGGGTTCGAGATTGAAAAGCTTCACCATTCTGAATTCCGTCGGCATGCTTTCACTTTGGAGTCCTATATAGCCTGCTTTTAAAGGAGTACCATCTATTTTCACAGCGGGATCGGCATGATGGACGCTCCCTCCTCCGATTGTTGGTTTCTCATAGACCAATACTGTATCCGTACCCACAATATGTTTAATAATGGAATCCCCCAATACAAGCGCTTCTACGTGAGCCCATTCGGAAGCCGGAGACGGTTTGGAATCAGAATTGGTGCAGTGACGAGTAATTAACTGACCATCCATGACTACATTGGTTCCGGGAGTGCACAGGTTGGCATTGGTGCGGGTAACTTTGCTGTCTGTGCCCAGAAGCTGGCATTCGATGGAAATGGGATAATCTTGTTCCAGGGTCATGCTCTGTGGCGACTGACAATGTAACATCAATCCATTGTTCAGGTACGCCCATCCGGGGCCATCGGCTACTTGTTGTCCATAGAACTTATACTCCGCTACCAGCAGGTAGGCGGAAAATTTCTTTTTATAAAAGATATGTCCAAATCGTCCTTTTAATGAATCATCATAGCCATCATAAGATATCTTCAACAGGCTGTCTGCTACGCGAAAGGTATTTCCAAAGTTTTCATTCAAGGGATAACCCGCAATTTTTATATTCCAGTCCTTCAGGTCTTTCCCGTTAAAAAGCGTAATCCAGTTGTCCGCATAATCGTTATCCTGAATACAACCCGATGCAATAAGTAAAAAAGCAAAGCCAATAAAAGCAAAAAAGGTTTTTCTAAGCATGTTTTTAATTATAAATGATTTACCAATGATCTGTCCTGAAAGGACCGGCCGGCAGCCCGGCTGTATTGTATAAACTGCCTTCAATCCAATCTTTAAATAAATAACGAACAGCTACCGGATGCGGCACTCTATCACTCTGCAAAACGACTTTACCTCGTCCTTTGATCTTTGCCCTCGCCGGGTAAAAGACTTGATCGTTTCCGGCCAGTTCAAATCCATTGATTTTTTGATCGAAAGAAGTGAGTCCATGTGGCGCGTGAATAAATGAAACCGTAACCACATCGTTTTCTATCTTCATCTCCTGAAAAGAGGGACTTTGGTAGGCAATCCCTTCCCAACAATATGCATCTCCCAGCGCCCAATATAATAAACGTTTGGCAATAGTGGTTTTGTCGGGAGGATGAATAGTATGCTTATTACCCACATCTATACTCACTACCATGCCGGAATGTGGGATAATTTTTGACGCTTTAGCCTGCGCTTCTCTAAGCAGGGGCACCGAATCTTGCAACCGACCCTTATAATCGTAGGGCGCTATTTGTACATAATAAAACGGGAGACTATCCTTTTCCCATTTCTGCCGCCATCCTTTTACCATCGCCGCCATCAAGTCTTTATACATCGAAGGATTGGTTCGGTTGTTTTCCCCCTGGTACCAGATAAAACCCTTTATTCCATAGCCCACTATGGGATTAATCATAGCATTAAACAAACAGGTTGCCGTATCCGAATTGGCCTTTATTTTATTTTCTGCCGTAGGAATAACCACCGAAGGAAAAGATTGCAGGCTTTTATTGGTCATCCACGCTTCTATGGGCGTACCGCCCCAGGCCGCCTCGATGATACCAACAGGAACCCCTAAAAGTTTCTGTAGTTTCATGGCAAACTGGAATCCCACTGCACTAAAAGTAGCAGCGCTTTGTGGCGAAGATAATTGCCAGGCACCGTCACAATCGACCAATGGAACATTGGAAATATTCCTTTCAATGTGAAACAAGCGAAGCTGTGAATTATTGGCGTGCATCAGGATTTCATTCGAACGTAAAACAGGCTGATTGGTATACCCCCGCATGTAGATTTCCATATTTGACTGACCAGAGCAAACCCAAACCTCACCAATTAAAATATTGGTTATTGTAAGTGCACTGCCATCATTAAAAGTAATCGCGTAAGGCCCTCCCGCCTGAGGTGTCTGTATAGTTATCTTCCAACGGCCGGAAGCATCAGATTGTGTGCTGTATTGCCGTTTATTCCAGGAGGTAACAACGGTCACTTCGTCATCAGCGGTAGCTTTTCCCCAGAGTTCTACTTGAGACTGCTGTTGCAGTACCATATTGTCTGCAATAACGGCCGGAAGCTCTACTTTTCCCAAGGCAGTTTGAGCAAATAAAATAAAAAGTATCAATCCTGAAGCTCTCCGGATATTCATAAATGCCGTTGCTTATTTTGGTCTAAAAAAATATTTTCCCGCAATTTTTTGTTTCGCTATTCCGGGACCGCTCCATTCAAAATCCAACAAAGGATCCCCATGCTTATGGCAGTAGTATAACCTCAATGGATGCAATCCGGCTTCTAAAAATAAAGTTGTCTTTTCAATTGTTCTTGTTTGATAGCCATGATCTGCGTCTATTACCTGGATGTCATGAATTTTTAGAAAAGACCGGCCATCTGCTTTCAGGTAAAACGTATATTCGCCATCTTGTGGAATCCGAATATAGCCGAAAAAAAATAATGTACCTTTTTTATCTCCGCGTACTACATTAGCCTTAGGAAGCGCGGTAGTGCCGGAGTTATTTTCCGCCAAGACCGCCACTTGGGGTATCCAGGGAAAGTCACCTG
>CAYXRN010000119.1:0-9764 GCA_964467635.1 uncultured Chitinophagaceae bacterium
ACCTTTTTAGGTGGAAACGATGACTTTTCTTCCTTTAATTTCAAAATGGGCTCCTCCTGTAAGTTCTAGCATTTTTAGCACCTTCGATATATTCTCACTCCGTCGGATTGTTCCCGTAAAATGATTGGCGGGTATTATCCCATTTTTATATTCTACCTGAATATCGTACCAGCGGGACAGCCTCCTCATAATTGCCGGAAGGTCGTCGTGATGAAATACAAACAACCCGTTTTTCCAACCCACCACTTCATCCAAATCTGCATTTTTATTCAGTCTCATCTCTCCTTCTTTATTTAAAGAAGCGGTCTGTCCCGGGACTAGAACCAAGGTATTATCCGGACTCCTTACCGTCCCTACGCTCACTTTTCCTTCCAACAAGGTGGTCGTGATATAAGCTTCATTCCTGTAAGCATTTACATTAAAATGGGTACCCAAGACATGAACACGCATATCTCCAACCCTAACGACAAAGGGTTTTTCTGCATTTTTAGCTACTTCAAAATAAACTTCTCCTTTTACCTCAACCAGCCGCTGTTTAGCCGTAAAAGCCGTCGGGTAGCGAATAGAAGAAGAGGCATTCAGCCACACCTTTGTGCCATCCGGCAGCCTCAGTTGATATTGGCCTCCACGAGGGGTAGCAAGGCTATTATACTCCACCTTTCCTTTCCGATCGCTGTTGCCTGAAGACAAATAGGCCAGCTCGCCACTGTCCAGTTTAACCACCTGGAAGTTACCCTGCCTGGTCAAAGTACCAGTCGCTTTACGATTCAACTCGATGGTCGATCCATTCCCCAACGTTAAGATTGCCTTATTCCCCCCCGGAGGTACATCCTGTTTGGCTTGTACAATTGTTGAGGGAACGACTTGTTTCGATCGATGCTGAGACCAGAGATATACCGCAGCGACGCATACGATTAACCCAGCAATGGCAGCTGCTATACGCCAAGTCGACATTCTCTTAACGACAGAGGCGGGTTTCTCTTGTGAGGTTATTTGTTGGTATATTTTCTGCCAGTCCACCGGATACTCCTTTTGTTCCGACTTGATTTGTTCCCAAACCTCGTGCATATGTGGCATAAGTGCGTCCGTTGCTTCTTCTTTTTGCAGAAGGTTTACTAACTCTTCCACCTCACGGGAAGAACACGTCTTTTTGAGAAATTTGTCGAACAAGTAATGTAATCTCTGGTCTGCCATATACCAGCAAGACACCTGGAATTGGAAACAGGACTAATTGGAGCAAAAATATTTTTCAAAAATCAGCGACAATATGCTTTATACTGCGGAAAGGGTGCATTCCAGTAATCAAGATTCCAAATAATTGCTACCGTAAAACAGCCGCTTCACGCACTGATAATAAAAAAGATGTTAATTTACCACCGTTACAGCGACGAAGTCCAGCTTTTTATCCGGCTTTTCCGGATCCAACCGTAAATAGTTCTAAAACTACTTTTGATCACTTTATCAGTAGAAAGCTATTGCAGAAAAAGCAACATAATGACGAGCAAAAACGTTGCTCCTCGTTCTGTCAGATAAGCGCGCACGAATTTGAGCGCTGCTGCCAGATGATTTTTCACCGTATTTCGGGAAAGATCTAACTGGCCTGCAATTTCTTCCAGTTTTTTACCCTGATAACGGCTCAATCTGAATACCAACCTACGTTTCGGAGATAGCTGACTAAGTGCCTCTTCTACCATTTGTTCATAATCACGTCCTATAAGCCGGTCTTCCACATCATTACGGGCCATAGTCATTCGCTGTTTCAATTCCTCCATGAGCTGGTCATTACGCGCTGCCTTTTTGATATAATTTAGCGTTCTGTTACGGGCCATGGTGAAGATATAATGTTCCATATTCAGAACGCTATCCAGAGTTTCCCTTTTATTCCACAATTTAATAAATAACTCCTGTGTAATTTCCTCGGCATCATGAGGAGAATGCGTAATAGCCAGTGCATAACCATATATGCGATTTTTATATTCATCATAAAGCATTCCAAATGCTTCATCTGAAAAATGGTTATTACCGCGCATCATTTGGTTCATTCTCTAGTAGTTAAGCAACTGTAATGTTAGGGCTTTTTTAATTCATACCCAAATATCCCTGCCGGCCATGCAGCTTAAAGGATTTGGCTGTAAGGCTTTATCATGCCTAGCATATTTATCTCATTATATCAGTAGTCCGATAAACTATTTCCTTCACTTACCGCAGAGCATTTTGTCACAAGAATTGCTCCCCGCCGGGATCGAAGTGCGCTTACTCCTCTAGGTTCGCTTATTGTCACCATGGTGGCAATAAAAAGAAGCTGTAATCTCTTATCCTCTTCAGGGCTTTGATGCTGACAGGTGTTTCAACCAGGCCTGGCCGCCCTCAAGATCAGGGATGACATGGGCCGCGCAATTAGAAAAAATGGTAAATAAGATACAGAATCCTATCGATGACCAGGTTTAGTAAAGAGGCAGGTCAAACAGAAAGACGAAGATTATGATTTATATCTCTTTAGAAAATTAATATCTTTTTATACCTTTGGCCAAGACTATACATTTAATATTTTCTATTGGGACCAAACGAGATGCAACCGAGAACGGTATGATAATGTAGATATATTTAGTACAATTAGCGAGATTATTACATTTATGATGTCTATAACAATAAGTAGCCGCCCATTGGCCCAGTCTTTCGTTAAAAAACTCATTCTCCCTTTTGTTCTCCTGTTGAGCCTTCACCCATTACTTTCGGCACAGACCTATCAGCTGACTGCTCCAGATGGCCGACTTCAGGTTGCGATTTCTGCCGAATCAGGATTACATTTCACCATAAAGAAAAGCGGAAAGGTGATCGTACCGGATGTAAGCATATCAATGGAACTGGAAAAAGGAGAGATACCTGCAAAAGCGGACAAAGTCACCAATCATATAACTTCCTCCGTCGATACAATGATCCATCCGGTAGTTTCCATTAAAAACGCTGCTATCCCCAATCATTACAATCAACTCGTTCTCCAATATAACGGAGACTACAGACTTATCTTTCGGGCCTATGATGATGCCGTGGCCTATCGTTTTGTTACCGATTTTAAAGACAGCATTATTGTCACAAACGAACAATGCAGTATTCGGTTCCCTGTTCATACGGAAGGGTGGGTCGCTTTTAATGAGCGCTGGCAAAACGATTATCAGAATTTGTATACAAAACAGGGAATAGACAGCATATCGGGTGACCAGACCATACAATTGCCGCTACTCGTTTCTTTAAAAGGCGGCAAAAGTCTGCTCATTACAGAAAGCGCCCTCGAAGACTATCCGGGCCTATATTTCAAAGGGAGCAACAAAAATAAATTAAGCGCCATTTTCCCACCCAAAGCCAAAACCACAAAGCGGGTTAATCGAAAAATAATACCTGATGAGACCTATCCTTATATAGCAAAAACAAAAGGAAGCCGCCCTTTTCCCTGGCGGATTTTTGCTGTAGCCGACACTGATAAAGACTTATTAAATAATGAAATCGTTTATAAGCTGGCCGATGCTAATCGTATAATTCGCACGGACTGGATTATACCCGGTCAGGTTTCCTGGGACTGGTGGAATCACTGGAATATTACTGGAGTTGACTTCCGAGCAGGGATAAACACGAAAACCTATAAGTATTACATTGATTTCGCCTCCCGTAATCATATTCCCTATATCATGATTGACGATGGCTGGTATGAGGCAGGTGATGTAACGAAACAATCACCGAAAGTCAATGTAAACGCGCTGGTGGAATATGGAAAACAAAAAGGAGTGGGTATCATGCTCTGGGTCACCTGGTACGATTTAGATAAACAGATGGATAAAGCGATGACGCTGTTTAATCAATGGGGTATTAAAGGATTGAAAGTCGACTTTATGGATAGGGACGACCAGGATTTAGTCAATTTCTACTGGCGTACTGCAAAGACAGCAGCTAAAAATCATTTGATGCTTAACTTCCACGGCTCTCACAAACCCGCTGGAATTCAACGTACTTATCCCAATGTATTAAATTTTGAGGGTGTTCTCGGATTGGAAGAGGATAAGGGAAATGCGACAAAAGCGACGCCGGGCATGGCAGTAACCATTCCCTTTACCCGTATGTTTGCGGGACCAATGGACTATACGCCGGGAGCAATGCGTAATGCACAAAAAAAGGATTTTAGAGCCATCAGAAATTATCCGATGAGCCAGGGTACCCGTTGCCAACAGCTGGCAATGTTTATCTTGTATGACGCACCCCTGCAGATGTTGGCCGACAACCCAACCATTTATGAAAAAAATAAAGAATGTCTTCATTTTATCACTTCCATTCCAACTACCTGGGATCAAACCATTCCTTTGGCAGGAAAAGTAGGAGAATACGTTGCTATGGCACGAAAAAAGGGTAATGAATATTTCGTAGGGGCAATGACCAACTGGAATTCTCGCAATTTAACTATAGATTTGTCCTTTCTTCCGGAAGGAGAATGGGAAATGGAGCTATTCCGGGATGGCGTAAATGCAGACCGAAACGGCATTGACTATAAGCGGGAGGAACGGACCATTAGCAATACAGGCAATATCGAGATACACATGTCCCCCGGGGGCGGATGGGCCGCGCGAATCTACAGATAAGGCAGATAATTGATCCTTACTCGGTTTCATCTCCATCGATTAACAGCAGTCTATTTGCATTGCAGCTCATAATTGCCTCGCTTGTCACTTGATACTTAAATCGGCTTTTAATGATTAATCAAATTAAATACAGAATTCATGACTAAACAACGCATTCTTATCTTTCTGGCGCTAAGTCTTGCCTTCGGCAGCTGCCAGCAAAAAAAACAAGCTAATTTTGAGGAAAACATCCAGAAGATCAAACACGTAGTGGTTATTTACATGGAAAACCACAGTTTTGACAATTTATACGGACAATTCGAAGGAGCAGAGGGGCTGGCCGATGCTAAAGCGGCTAACATCACGCAGGTAAATAAAGACGGGGAAACGTATAAATATTTGCCAGCCATCCCCCGAAGCAGTGCATTCCCCACCAACCTGCCCAATCACTATTTTAACATCGACCAATACGTACCTTCCGATAAAGCCATACCCAGTCCTACTCACGCCTATTATCATGAAATAATGCAGATAGACAGTGGCAAGATGGACAAGTTCGCCGCATACGATCATGTCAAGGGCATGGCAATGGGATATTATACAACCAAAGACCTGCCTTTGTATCCTATTGCTAAAAAATATACCTTATGTGATCACTTCTTTCATAGTGGATTTGGGTGCTCCTATTTTAACCATGTATTTCTGATTGCCGCCGCTCCGGCCGTATGGCCTGATGCGCCAGCCGACATTGTAGCCGAAGTAGACTCCAATGGTAAAATGATAAAGAATGGCCTGGTGACCCCGGATGGATATGTGGTGAATACGGTATTTCCCCGGAACCCTCCCTATCCCCCTAACGCGGACACCAACCGGTTGCTTCCTCCTCAAACCATGCCAACCATAGGCGACCGGTTAAGCGAAAAAGGAATTCCATGGGCCTGGTATTCTGGTGGATGGGACAGTGCCGTTGCCGGCAAGCCTTCTGGCTATGCTTACAATCACCAGCCCTTCATTTATTTTGCCAATTACGCACCCGGAACGGAAGGGAGGAAGCACATGAAAGATGAAACTGATTTTATAAAGGCTGCGAAAACCGGTACACTCCCCAGCGTATCCTTTGTAAAGCCGGCCCACAAATATGACGAACACCCGGGTTACAGTACCGTTTATTATGGCGAAAAGCACGCGGTTGAATTGATCAATGCGGTGTTGGATGGTCCCAATGGAGACAGTGCATTAATCGTTCTCACTTATGACGAAAACGGGGGCTTCTGGGATCATGTAGCCCCTCCAAAAATTGACCGCTGGGGGCCGGGAACTCGCGTACCTGCGATCATCATAGGCCCGTTTGCCAAAAAGGGATACGTAGATCATACCGAATATGAAACTGTTAGTATCCTTGCTTTTATAGAAAAAAGATGGGGGCTTAAGCCATTGACAGCGCGTGATAAAAATGCAAATCCCCTGAAGAACGTATTTGCTTTTAAATAGATTGATTGTGGAGAAAGAAGGTGGGCAATGCAGATAAGAAAAAATAAAAAGGAGATAACAGCCCTGCTATGGGTTTTCATCGTGGCAGGGCTGTTTCATCCATCCTGCTTGCTACCCGCTGATCATGATAATTCTTCGGTGGAAAGCCGGATCACAGATACTGTTTTGGCGCAGGTGACCGCTTTTCATTCTTTTATAAAGAATGACTTTCTGCCGGCAGCCATGAAGAAAAAAAGTAATCAGCAGGAGTTGCAATCGCTTTTCCGGAAATCCCGGATATTGTTCAAAAAATTTGAATGGGCTGCTGCGTACTTTGATGGCGCTACAACACAAAGGGTCAACGGACCGCCTGTTCAGGAAGTCGACAACGCCGACTTGTTGAATCCCGCTTATACCTTTGCTATTAGACCATCCGGCTTACAAGTCATTGGAGCACTCTTATTCCCGAAGTACAACTACGCAAATAAAAAAAAACTTGTTAAACAGCTCCAGCTGTTGGTGTCTAATTGCAATATATATGAATCCTATTTTACAAACCACCGGCTGACTGCCTGGCGAATACTGGACGCGGCCAAGCAGGAAGTATTCAGAATACTGACGCTGGGCATTACTGATTACGATAATCCGCTGATCCAAAACAGCATGGAGGAATCTGCCGCAGCACTGGAGAGCCTGAAAGGCGTACTGGCCCGCTACAGTACTAATGAAGGCGCCGGTTTGACCCGGCAAGTAGCGGCGGCTGTTCAATACCTGGAAACCCATGATGATTTTGATACTTTTAACCGGGCCGAATTTATCGTCCAGTACGGAAACAAAATAACCGCTGCCATAACCGCCTTGCAGGAGAAACTGCATCTTTTCACCATTAAGTACAACCGCTTATTAAATCAAACAGCTAAAACCTTGTTTGATTCCAATGCATACAACGCCAATGCTTTTGCCCCCCACCCTCAATCCGTTACCACGAAGGCAAAGGTGAGGTTGGGAAAGAAGCTCTTTTCTGACGCCGCTTTATCAGGCACAGGCACCAGAAGTTGTGCCTCCTGTCACCAGCCGGCTCACGCGTTTACGGATGGCTTAGTAAAAAACACGAATATTCATGGGAATACCTCCCTTGACCGGAATACCCCTACGCTGTTGAATGCGGCGCTCCAATCCAATTATTTCTATGATATGCGGACCCTAACTTTAGAAGCCCAGGCTCGAGATGTACTGGAAAATCAAAGCGAAATGGCCGGTTCTTTAAAAGAAATAGTAAACTACCTTGACCATAATAAAATCTATAAAAAATTATTTTCTGAAGCTTTTCCCGGAAAAAACGATATGTCCATAGATTCATCCGAGGTGCTGCATGCCATCGCCGCTTACGTCCGCAGCCTGGTTAAACTCAACAGCCGCTTCGATCAGTTCATGAGAGGAGATTCAACCGCACTGACCAAAGAAGAAATAAAGGGATTCAACCTTTTTATGGGGAAGGCAAAATGCGCTACCTGTCATTTTATGCCATTGTTTAACGGAATAACTCCTCCAAAATATGTCAGAAGCGAAGCGGAAGTCATTGGCGTTCCTCAGTCGCCAAATGATACTATTATTGATCCCGATCCGGGCTGGTATAACATTATCGGCATCCCTGCTTATAAATACGCCTTTAAAACCCCAACGATTCGGAATATCGCCAAAACCGCCCCTTATATGCACAACGGAATATTTTCTACACTTAAACAGGTGATGGATTTTTACAATAACGGTGGAGGGGTCGGAACCGGAGTCCACATCGACAATCAAACACTTTCCGAAGACAGCCTTCACCTGACCGATAAGGAAACGAATGAAATCATTGCATTTATGAAAAGTTTGAACAGCAGGTATTGATACGATCTTGGCGGCAATTTGATGAATACAACTCCACCGTAGGCGGGTGGCAGAATTTTACAAACTGTTGTTAATAGTTTAGTCATTTAGTGATACAGAAATCGCTGAGCAGCATACTGGACGCACTTGTGACGGAAATACCTTTGTACTTGCTTTTTATCTTTTTTTCTGCTATACATAAAATCATTAATGTTATTTCTCATTTAGTCTTTATTAACTGGCCTTCCCCTTGCCTCTTATGTCCGTTTTACGTCTTGATTCAGATACTCTTGTGCATTCAATTCAGGGCTATAGAATGGTATGAAGAAAACTTCAATTCTATCCTTGTTTTCCTCTAACCATGCTTTTAGTTTTTTAGTCTTATGTGCCAAAAACGTATCGTATTCCTAAACTGATTAATCATATTTCGGCTTATTTTACACGCTGTTCTTTTGTACCATATTTTTATTTTATCTTCTTGCCGCTATCGCATTCTATAATAACTCATATAGAATTATATGTGTAAGGAAATACAATATCAAAACAAGCACGCATTTCGCCTGGGGAAAAGTATAATCAGTGCCGAATCTAGCAAACTGAAAAGGAACGATTTCCCCGCCATCTTTTCTATTTTGAAACGGGGAAAACCAATATTCCCTCGGGAAACTTACATAATTATGGACTCAGCGTAAATTGATTACACCAAAAGGTTAATTCACTTAACTGGGTTCTCTCGTCACCACTACCTATATGGCTTAAGACTCTTATGCATATAAACCTTACAGGCGGAGGCCCGGACATAAGGTCCGCTTTCCAACCGTCTTGGCCATCATCATCTCGTTCTACTGTCGTTAATAATGTCCACCCCTTTGAGCGCATAGAATCCGCCCAATCTGCATCATCTGGATACATATTAACCAGAGAACTGGTGGTATCCTCAATCCCCCAGACCTCAAATTTTTTCGGATTGGTTTTTGAATAACTCTGCCTGCCCCACTCTTCTAATCTGGTTAATTGATCGTATACCTTTCCTAAGTCAATAGTAAAACTATTAGGCATACGATCACCCTTTGCATAAAAGACTTCCGGATAGGCGGCGGCTTGTCCGTCCCAAAGCCATTTCAACCCATCTGTAACCTTGCCATCCGGTGCATCATAAGGGGTTCTCGCATCTTTCCACAGTTGTTTATTTACTTCAACATCCATCTGATAGCGGATGCCAACCGAATCCCAATCGGCAACAGAAAATGTATCGATTGCATTTTGTGCAGGTTTAAACGTAGACTTATAATAGATTTTTGTCCCCGGCTTCCAGTTTTCCAGAAGACTGTATAGGTCACTATCATCAAGTGAAATGCTTTGCTCTTGACCTGATTGATCTGTATACCGAACTCGTGTATTGATATTGCTGGTATCCACAGGATACCAAAACAACTTAAGCGCTGATCCCAACGCCCTAACCCCTTGTAACAGCCTGTTATTTAAGGAGGTTAGATAGTCGGAACCAAAAACCTCACCCGTCACCTCTTTACCAACAGAACGGTTCCCTCCCTTGTCATAGGTATACACGTTAAAATCATAAATCCCATCCGACAAATTATTGATGATTACGCTCGCGGTATCACCAGAAAGGATTTCCCGGATAGCCCCTGCCAGAGAATCTTGTCCGCCATTCCAATATATGGCATATCGCTCGACGTGTGCAGTAGTTTCCATGACCCATACCAACTGGGCCCTGTCATTCCCCGGATTTACCCAAACCGTATCAGGATTAACACTATAGACTTTTAATCCGCTCTCGATAAATTCATCATAAGT
>CAYXRN010000120.1:0-9734 GCA_964467635.1 uncultured Chitinophagaceae bacterium
GAATCTACTGATAAACGTCCTTGATCGAAGTCTTTTTCTTATGCAAGTAAGTATGAAGTGTCTCACAGAAAACGACCTAGTTTTTAGCTATTCCAAGTATATATGATATTTTATTTAAAAGCATCCCGGTCTTTCTATTCTATTTTAGGTGCTTTCTAATAGTTTTTAACTAGTTTATTAATTACTAGACATAACATTCCCGGTCAAGTGAGTTAATTGATGCGGTTGTTTTATGCTAATCTGCTTGAACTTGAGTGATTTTCTCATCTGTTTCTTAGTTGTTGTTCAAATCCCTGGCGGATGTATCTTTTTTATCTTGAATAATCATCCGAAACTCAATAAAATCATGCGGTAAGTCAACTTTTAATCGACATCTTTTCCATAACTTCTTTACCCGTATTGGATTGTACTTTTTTCTTGCAGACACTATTTAAAAATATTTGAATTTTGAGATAACTAACTCTGATTCGCTTTGATTGGAAGGAGCGATGCCATCCATTAACCAGAAGTTTATCTTAGCTGCAGGATCACTGCTTTGTTTTGGAATATCCGAACCTGTATAGGTCCATTTTTTTATTAATTTGGATTCATCCGGTCGATCAACAGCACCGGCATAGACAGAAAAAGTGATCGCTTCCTGTTGCCAGTTGATAATACCTGTTATGGTTTTCTGGTTCATCTGAAGATCGAATCTCTCCTTATTTCCATAAGTGGCAGAAGGTTGGATAACAAACTGTGCATTATCGGCAGTAGCATTACCCCATTTGGCAAATTCAATATCAATTTCCTGCGTATCATTTCTATAGAGAAACAAAGCGGCAATAATATTTTTATCAAGCAGATCTACTCTGCTTTCAATTTGAAATAGATAATGACCATAACCTAAGGACTCAAGTAAAGTGACTTCTGAACAATACCAGACGCCATAATCGTTTGTGATTCGCATGTGCAACTTACCTGCATTGTCAAGCCAAACATTTTCTTCGGAATTAGAAAAATAATTTGGCCCCGGACCCGATTTGCTCTCTCCTGTAGATCTGACTATCCACTGATAACCGGAAAAGGAAATGACGCCCGGATTGTTTGTATCGTTATCTAGATTACCGGTATCTTTACTACAAGCCGAAAAGAAGACAAATAAAAACGTCGCTAATATAATTGGCCTGAATAACCTTAACCCGAATGAATGGAAATTCTGTTTTTTAGTATACATGATTAAATATAATAATGTGTATTTGGTAATTAATATGTTCGTATTATTCAACTGCAATATTAAAAGTGAAGGGTGCAATCGCTCCACCATCTAAATCCTGAACCGACAAAACCATGCTGTCATCGGAGGTACTTTGGTCATTGTGGACATATACTATCCCATGAGAATCAATATCTAACTGGGTGAAAGTATCACCTTGGTTGAGTACCTTAATGCCGTTGATTAACCATCCCTCAATAGGGGGCGTTACGATCGTATATATAATCTCCCCATGAGCGGCCCCTTCCATTGTTAGTATATTATCGTTCAGTATTCCAATGCCGCCTTTTTTTACTGTCAGTCCATTGTTTGTACCCATTACAAGATTACTATTTCCTGAGGAAAGCGTAATTATTATTCTAGGATGAGGTGTTGCACTATTCCTAGTGGAGTAAAAATTATCTACTTCATCACTCTCCGGCTCTGCATTAAGCAAAATAGAAAATTTGCCTGCATCTTGTTGAAGTTTATCTGAAATATAGTCGGTAATATCCCATTCAAATAGGTCACTTTTATGTGAGGTAATTACTGCTATTGGTATAGGATCGGCAGCAGGAGCGTTAGCCCAAGTTATAGAGCTTTCCGACCACGAATTGTTCGGTACATTATACAAGCTCAAATCTACGCCTCTTCCATGTGAAAAATCTACCCCTAACTGTAGTTTAACTTTTCTAAGATTCCCTGGTACATTAAAGTCATTTAAATCAAACATTAAATAAACTTTTCGGGCGTAGTAATAATTTGCTGCAGAAACGTTTTTTACTTCTAATAAATCTTCATTACTAAAATTATCACCAGAATATTTCCACCCGCCTCTGACATAAGTATCTGCAAGAGCAAAAAGGGTATCATCGTTCAGATGAGACTTTACAGGTCCCAGTTCTGTATTTTTAGCGGAAAAGTAAACAACTTCGGGACTAATATGAATAGCACCATTTTTAGCTTCAAGATTGGATACTCTGATTTCCCAACTTTTACTTGTCCCCTCATTAATAACAAGTTGATATCGGGAACTGTGTGAAATAAACATCGTTTGACCATTCATCGTTTCATAGGGCATAGGATTAACTTTAACTAATCCAGTATCAGATGTCAGTATCTTTTTTCCTATTACTTGATATAACAACAGGTACTTCAATATAGGAACGGGTACCGCTGATATATTTGGATAATTATTTTCTGACAAATATTCTCTGAACCCTGCATTTAAAGACAGGATATAGGTGTTTGCCCCCTTATTTGTATACAGATTTTTTAGCCCTGTTCTTATAATTGCTTTCTCCATAAGAGACAAAGAATCTTTTTTTTGAATAAATTGCCAGGTTGTTATCCCAAGTTTGCTTTCTGGACTTCCTGGTATGTATTCAAAATCTTTTTGCTTTTTGCATTGACTTAATAACAGGATAAATAAAGTAGCTATTAGTGTCAGAGACAAATTCTGCCATCCTGTTTTATACGTTTTTATGTATTTCATACTTTATGATTTTATATAACTACCTCAATATATTTACCTATAAAATTTATTTTGTACCAACTGAGGGTTTTTGTTTAATGCACTTCTGGAGATTGGCCATACTAAGTTGTTCTTATTACTGATTCCATTTACCGGACCCATAGTGGAAATGGCTGTCCCCGTCCTTACGAGATCGAACCACCTGTATCCTTCGAAACATAATTCAATGGACCGCTCATGTAATATAGCTTCTTCCAGGCTGCCATACATGGCATTTGCCTCCGCTACATCAGCAAATTTTGGCAGTCCTGCTCTATTCCTGATCTGGTTTAATAAGTTTAAAGCCTCATTTATATTATTATTTCCGCCTAAATGGGCTAATGCTTCCGCCCGTAACAGCATGATTCCAGCTAATCTTATTAGGACAATATTGTGATCGGCAGGTGCAGAACTTTCGTCACTGACTCCTTTTCCCAAAAATTTCCATATTGCCTTGGGCTCTGCAAGGGTAGTATCATAAATATAGGCAATTCGTCTGTCTCCCTGTTCGTACGATGACCTAAATTTTTCTGATGGTGTATATATGGCGTAAGAACCAAGTGCATAAAGTACTCTCAGAGAATTAGTAGCTTGTCCTTCCTGATAGGCGATTTCAAAGATACTTTCCTGAGAATAGCCATTTGTAAATATTTTGCTCCAGTCAGGAATGGAAGATTCCAGGTCATATAAATCGTTATCCAGAACAAGTTTTGAAGATTGAATAGCTTCCTTATATTTATGCCTCCACATATATACCTGAGTCAGTAAAGCATTTGCTGTTCCCTGTGTAATAAAAATTCTGTTATTCGTATTGTTATATGTTTTTACACAATGCTCAGCAGCATATTCTAAGTCTTCTTCAATTTGATCCAATACTTTTCCGGTATCGGTTTTTTGAACAAAAAATTCTTGTTTTCTGGAAGTATACGGGTCAAGTATTAAGGGGACATCTCCCCATATCCTTACCAGATAAAAGTAAGCTAGTGCTCTTAACGCTCTGGCTTGTCCCACGAGCTGTTGTTTATATGAAAGGTTATCCCCTTCGGTTTTAATTTGAGGAATATATTCTATCGCATAGTTTGCCCTGCTTATTAGTATATATAAGTTAGTCCAGCTTGCTGAACTCATTACGCTATTCAGGTTATTTTGAGCAAGAAGCAGCGGATCCCCGGACTGTTCTGTTTGTACATTATCAGCCCGTCCTTCTCCCCAATAGGCAAAATTAGTTCTGAATGTACCCTGGGCGGCATTGTATATACCATTAATACCTGCTTTTGCATCATTTAAGGATTGATAAAAACCTTCTGCGGGCAAACTGCTTATGGGATCTTTTTCTAACAACTGTTTTGTACATGATCCTAATAAAAGGGATACTCCAGACAATATAATTAGCCGATGAAATACTGTATTCATAATTCCTAAAATTTTAAAATTCAACATCTAATCCGATAATAAATGTTCGGCTTTGGGGATATGCTCCCGCATCAATACCTACCCTTATTCCGGCATAGGAATTAACGTCCGGATCATAGCCTGTATATTTGGTCCAGGTTAAAAGATTTTGTCCTGATATATAAAGCCTCAATCGACTTACGTTTAGATTATCTGTAATCTGGTCAGGAAATGCGTAAGATAATCTTACAGTTTTAAGCTTCAGATAGGTGCCATCAAAAATCCACCGGTCTGAAACCCTGCTGTCTGTTTCTAACGGATCTCCACGAATGGGTCGGGGAATGTTGGTAATGTCTCCCGGGTTACGCCATCGGTCTAAGGCATTCCTGGATACGTTGTCATAAGAACGTACTGAATTTCTCGCCTGGTTGATAACGCTATAGATATCATTTCCATAAGAAAATTGATAAAATATACTCAAAGAGAAATTCTTATAAGAAAAATCATTTTTCAATCCACCAATGAATTCGGGTTGTGCATTACCTATAACCTGTCTGTCCTTAGCATCAATAATTCGATCTCCATTGACATCATTCCAGATGGGATCGCCTCCGCTAAACACTTTTCCATTAGCCGATCCATATCTTACATTCTTTTTATTAGCTGCGTTATCGATATATACACCTTCGAACTTATACCCGTAAAATATACCAATCGGGTAATCTTCCATTAAGATGTGATAATTTCCATTTTGAATGTATCCGCCAGTCAACACCTCGTCAGGAAGTGATACAACTTCATTCCTGTTAAGGCTGATATTAATGCCGGTATTCCACTTAAACTCTCCAGTTAAGTTGTTGGTAGTTATGGCTAATTCAAATCCTTTATTTTGAATCTTACCCAAATTTTGAGTAATACTGCTGAATCCGGTTGTCCAGGGTATAGGTACAGCAAATAACAGATCTGTAGTAGTTTTCATGTAAGCGTCTGCGGTAATAGAAACATTATAATTAAAAAGAGACAAGTCAATTCCTACATCGTATTCTGTGGTTGTTTCCCATGTCAGGTCTTCATTGGGCATTATCGTAGGTGCAGCGCCAGAATTGTCCAGATAATTTTCTCCCATAGCAAACTTTCCTTGTGAAGTATAGGTGCCTATAGCCTCGTTACCGGTTTGACCTGCACTTATCCGAAGCTTACCACCACTTATAAAGTGTACATGATCCAGGAAGGGCTCTTCAGAGAATCTCCAAGCGGCTGAGGCAGATGGGAAGAATCCAAAGCGCCTGTTAGCTCCAAAGCGGGAAGAACCATCAGCCCTAAAATTCACATGGACAATATATTTGCTATCATAATTATAGCCTATTCTTCCAAAGTAAGATACCAATCCGTGCGAATTGGCTATATTGACCTGCTGGTTAGAGATAATACCTGCACCATTTAGGGTACGGACCCTGTCGCTGGCAAAAAACGCACCATCCAAACCAGTTACTTCAAATTTTGATTCTTGCATACTAAAACCAACCATTGCATTGAGCCTGTGTCTACCGATAAACAAGTGATTATAGGTCAAATAATTCTCGTTTGACCAGTTGGTATATTTAGAAGACCGTACTTTACCACTATTATATCCGGGACGGTAATCTACGGTTGTAGGGAGAAATTTGTCTTCCTTCATGGATAAGAAATTAAGGTTTATGTTGGATCTTAACTTCAAACCGTCCATTATCTTTAATTCTATATATTGCTGACCTACTAGTCGGTTTTTTGTGTTTAAAAAAGTAGCTTCATTTACTAAGTTTAACAAATTCCTCTGACCAATAATATAAGGAATTGGGCTACCGTCAGGATAAGTAAGCGAAAGTACTGGCGATCTGGTTAAGATAGTCCTGACAATGCTTTCATTCCCTATTCCTGCTGCATCAATACGATGATTCAGTTCATGACCGTACATTATATTGTAGCCTACCTTTATTTTAGGACTAATTTTAAACTGCGTATTCAGCCTTGAGGTTAATCTCCTATAGTTAGAACTCAGGATGATACCATCTTCATTCAAATAAGAAGAACTAAGCGCATACTTCGCATCTTCATCTCCTCCACTAACCGATAAACTAATCTGATTTTGATGGGCTACCCGATACATTAAGCTTTGCCAGTCCACATCTCCGTCATTCATAGGATTTAGGGAATCAATAACAATATAATAAGGGATTGTAGGTGTTTCTGCATCATTAAATTCGTCCAAATTATGATAAGCATCCAGTACATTTGCTCTCCATTGATTGGCATTCAGCACATCCAGATGTCGCGTAATTCTGCTTACTCCGGTGTATGCATTTAAACTAATTCTGGCTTTTCCGCTTTTCCCTTTCTTTGTTGTTATCATAACAACGCCGTTGGCAGCTCTTGATCCATAAATAGCGGTTGATGCAGCATCTTTTAACACCTCTATTGATGCAATATCACTGGGGTTAATATAGGATAGCGGATTCAGACCATGAGAATTATGGCCGTTCAATTGAGAAAAGGAAGTAGCATCAATGGGAATTCCATCTACAATATAAAGTGGGGAGTTTCCGGCATTTAAAGTAGATTGTCCCCTGACAACCACAGATACGGCATCTCCCGGAGCTCCAGAACCGGACAGGATCTGCACACCGGGCAACCTGCCTTGCATAGCCGAAAGCACATCCTTAACAGGTGTATTTTGGATGTCCTCAAAATCAAGGGATGCAATAGATCCAGTCACATCTTTCTTCTTTTGTGTACCATATCCCACTACTACCAACTGATTCAACCCCGTGGCAGCTGCTGCCAGCGAAATAGTCAGTGAGATTCTTCCATTCACTGCAATTTCCTTTGTAGTATATCCCAGATAACTTACAACAAGTATCGCGTCGCCCTTCACAGTTAAACTAAATTTGCCGTTTGCATCAGTAACTGCTCCTGTTTGTGTTCCTTTTACTTTTATAGATACCCCTGCAAGCGGATTCTTGCTTGTGGAGTCGGTAACTATGCCAGTAAGCGTTATCACAGGGGACGACAATGGAACTGGCTGCTGTGGTTTCAGCTTTACTATAATGATGTTTTTGTCTATCTTATAAGTAAGTGGCTGATCGGCAAAAGCAATATCCATTACTTCTTTCACAGGCGCATTTTTTACGTGAATAGTCACTTTAGACGCCTTTGCCAGATTTTCATTGGCATAAATAAAATTGTACCCGGTTTGCTTTCTGATCTTATTAAAAACCTCCTGAAGGGACATATCTTTTCCTGAAAGCGTAACTTTCTGTGCATAAGAAGCAGCGCTTACCTGTAGGCAGGCTACAAGCAATACAATTGTAGTTAACTGCATAACTTTAAGGATTTTTAGAATAAAAAGGCATGAGAAAGGCCTTTTTTTGAAAAGATCTTTGAAATACATACTTTTGTTTTGATATGAATAATGTGATGACTGGCCTTTGCCGGTCACAGCTTATTTATCTGCCGTCTCTATGGCTGTAGAGACGGCTTTTTGCCCTTGCTATTTTGGGGTGGAGAGTAAATTATGGTCCCATATGTTTTGTTTTTTTAATCTGAGCAAAGCCGGGTGCTAGTCCGAGCAAAGCCGAAGAGTTAGGGTGTTACAATAATTTGGTGCCCTTTTACTTCAAAATGAATATTTCCCGTCTCCTGTAATATGCTGAATACACGATGCACATCTACATTTTGGGATATGGATCCCGTAAAATGTTGCGGTATATTTCCTTTGATCACTACATCCGCATCATACCAGCGGGCGATCTGTCGCATCACTTCCTGTATGGTATTATTTTTAAACCAGAATAAGTTATCCTTCCAGGCAATGGCCTTGCTGATATCCGCATCTTTTATGAGTAACATCCTGCCTTTCTTGTTCAGTGTGACTTGCTGTCCGGGAGATAACCGTAATGTTTCTGTTCCCTTTTCTATCATTACGGCTCCTTCCAGTAGCGTCGTTTTGATGACAGGCTCATCATCATAGGCTTTAATATTAAAATGTGTCCCCAGCACTTTTACTTTCATACCGTTGACTGATACTACAAAGGGTTTTTCCGCATTTTCCGCTACTTCAAAATAGGCTTCTCCTGTAACAGCTACCAATCGTTTCCTTCCCGGGAAAGCCGTGGGAAAACGCAGGGAGGAAGCTGCATTCAGCCATACTTTTGTACCATCAGGCAGTGTTATTTGATATTTACCGCCTCTTGGTGTCCTGAGGGTATTATAGACAACGTCGCCAGCTTTGGCGCCACCAGGCTTATAAGTAACCCTGTTGCTGTCTGATTTTACCACTAATGTCTTACCCTGACGGGAGATCATACCATTGGTGACACTGTCCAGCAGGATGGAGGAACCGTTGGCGAGGGTTAATATGGCTTTGTTTCCACCGGGAACCAGGCCGTTATTTTTTTTGTGTTCGGAAGAAGCGGAAATTACTATTTCCCGTGACTCGGAATGCCTGAGAAAATAAACGCTGCTTCCTACCAGTAGAAAAATAAATGCCGCTGCACTCCATCCATAAACTTTTCGTTTATTTATCTTCCGAATTTTCGTTTGCTTGTCTGTTGTTGCTGTAGCATCAATCAGTTTTTGCATTTTTGCCTCCCACTGTTTTTGGGGGATGGCCGTTTCCTCGTGAGAACCACGCTCCCATAAAGCCTGTAATCCGGCTAATAAATCATCCTTTTCGGATTGCTCCTGAAGGGATTCCCAAAATTCGGCATATTCTTCCTTACTGATCTGATCGTTCAGGTATTGTTGAAAGAGATATTGTAGGCGTTTATGGTAGTCTTTAGTCATGATAAAGATCGTCCGATACCCATTTATTATTATTTACTATTTGCAATAATGCACGAGAAAACATGATGTGCTTAAAGCCCCTTTTTATTTATTCTTCTTTGGTTCCGGTACCTAAAGGCAACGGCTATAAAAACCAGCTGTTACTCTACTTTTCGGCCAATTGTCAATAAAAAGACGAGGATATTAGCCCAGTGTACTAATGCAAATAAGAAAAAAAGCAAAAAATAAGATGATCCGGACAGGGTCCGTGTTAAGATGTGTTCGGATAAATTGTAAAGCAGCCGAAAGGTGATTGCGGACAGTATGGGTAGAGAGGTGAAGTTGCAGGCCGATTTGTTCATAGGTAAGCCCGTGTTCACGGCTCAATTGAAAAACCTTCTTTCGCTGAGGAGAAAGTCGTGCAATGGCCTGTTGAACAGCATTATTTGTTTCTGCCAGTATCATCTGTTGGTCAGCAGTTTGAGTTGCAGTCCGTTCCTTTATTTGCTCCCACAACCTCATTTGTTGCAGCCGGCTTCTTTTTACCTGCCGCAAAAAATCAATGGCTTTATTGCGGGCGATCCGAAACAGGAAGGCTTCAAAGTTATCTATTTCAGTGAGAATAGCCCGGCCAGTCCATATTTTGAGAAATACATCCAGTACTATCTCTTCTGCAATTTCATTGGACTTGGTTATTTTTTGTAAATAATTAAATAATCTGTCTCGGTATCGGCTAAACAGACAATTAAAAGCCCTCTGTTCACCTTTGGCAATACAAGAGAGCAACTCCTGGTCGTT
>CAYXRN010000121.1:0-9593 GCA_964467635.1 uncultured Chitinophagaceae bacterium
TGGTTAAAAATATTAATTTCTAAAATGGTCTGACCGCTGGTGTAGCATACCAAGGAACGAAGGGCGTTTTAATGGTGTCTTATTCAGCTTCCTTCGGGGCACAGGACTCCAGCTGCCTGTCTTTTGTTTCGGGTTTTCTTTTGAACTTAACAAAAATAGCAAATAACCTATTAATTCATCCATTGCCAATTGTGTTTTTTTATACAACGGAGCGTAAACCCCACAGACTTTAGTCTGTGGGATGTAAGCGACTGTGGTTGTGTTAGGATGTATTGAAGAATTGTATCTGGGATGCCCTACTGAATTTCCCCGTTTTAAGTCATAGTATGGCCGGCAAAGCTTTAAAATACCCCAAAAGGTCTTGATTGAAGGGCACAGGTTGAAACTATAGCAACAAATGCAGGACACGCGGCCTCAATCCGCTGCGGGTTATAGGCTCATTGATCTGGGATCAGGAATCGTTAATCTGACCTCACCGATCAAGCAAAGGTCAGATTAACGATTACAGCCTGCTATTCTTTATGTGGTGGTGGCATGGTAATCCAGTGGTGCTCATCGCGGGCAATGAGCGCTTCGGCATCCTCTGGTCCCCAAGTGCCTGGTTCATAATTTGGAAAATCGATCGGATCGCGAGATTGCCACACTTCCAGTACCGGTTCAATCAATTCCCATGCTGCTTCTACCTGATCAGCACGCATAAAAAGTGTAGCGTCGCCTTCCATGACATCAAGCAACAGGGTTTCATAGGCTTCCGGAGAATGGTCCTCAAAGGCCTCCTCGTAATTGAAGATCATATCTACCGGGCTCAGTATCATTCCCTGTCCGGGTCTTTTACCCTGAAAGCGGAGGCGGATATCCATTTCCGGCTGGATACTGATTGTTAGTCTGTTTGGCCTCCAGGTCTGCGCCGCTTCGGGAGGAAAAGCATAATGGGGGGCTTGCCTGAATTGTAAAGTAATAATCGTGGTTTTTTCATTCAAGCATTTGCCTGTGCGCACATAAAATGGAACGCCCTGCCAGCGCCAGTTGTCAATGTAGAACTTTAAGGCTGCGAAGGTCTCTACATTGGAATGGGAGTCGACGCTTTCTTCTTCCCGGTATCCCTTTATTTTTTTTCCTTTCATCCAGCCTTCCGCGTATTGGCCACGTACGGCGTATTCGTCTACTTCGTTGCGGCTGATCCTGCGGATGGCATTTAATACATCTACTTTTTTGTTCCGGATTTCGTTATCGTTAAAAGATACGGGTGCTTCCATGGCTACCATGCAAAGCAATTGAAGAATGTGGTTCTGAACCATATCCCTGAGCGCACCGGCATGCTCATAATAGCCGCCCCTGCCTTCTATACCGACCGTTTCGGCAGCCGTGATCTGTACATGTTCGATGTAACTACGATTCCATAATGGTTCAAACAATGCATTTGCAAACCGGAAGGCGAGGATATTTTGTACAGTCTCTTTACCCAGGTAATGGTCGATTCTGAAAATCTGCTCCTCTTTGAATATCTTTTTTAAAATAAGATTGAGTTCTTTAGCGCTTTTCAGGTCATGCCCGAAAGGTTTTTCTACCACGATTCTCGTACATTCTGTATCCGTACATAAAGGTAATTTACCCAGGCTTTTTGCAATGATCGGAACCAATTGCGGGGCCACCGCCAGGTAAAAAATTACATTGGGGTGAACGCCCCATGCCTTTTCTTTTTCTTTTACTATTTCAGATATCTTCGTATACTCCTCCGGCTTGGAGGCATCCAGTGAAGTGTAATCTACATGATTGGAAAAATCTTCCCACTGTTCGATGCCATCCTCCTTTCTGCGTGAAAACTTTTTGATCCCACCTAACAAATGATTGTGATATTCCTTCGTTGAAATCTTAGAGCGTGAGAGGCCGTTGATGGCAAAATGTTCCGGCATCCAGTTGTCTAAAAAGAGGTTATATAGCGCAGGAGTGAGTTTCCTGTAATTTAAGTCGCCACTGCCTCCAAAAATAAAGATAATGGAGGCAGGCGGACGTACGTTCTGTGTTTCTGACATAAAACTGTATTGGATGTTTTCATTGTGCGGATCCATCCCATTCGGTATGGAAACTGCCTTCTTCATCTATTCGTTGATAGGTATGCGAACCAAAATAATCCCGTTGTGCCTGTATTAAATTGACAGGGGAGTCCGCTCTTCTGACGCTGTCAAAATAGGAGAGTGCGGAAGAAAGACCCGGGATGGCATAACCTGCTTTTGCAGCCTGGCCGAGTACCTCCCGGATGGCCGGCTCGTTTTCCTGAACCATTGGCGCGACCGCGTCACTAAGCAGGAGGTTAGATAAACCGGGATCTTTATCGTAAATCTTCCAGTAGGTATCCAGCAGTACAGAACGGATAATACAGCCCCCTCTCCAGATACGAACCACTTCCGAAAGGGGAATATCCATATCCAGATCCTTGGAAGCTTTATTTATCATTCCCATACCCTGTGCATAACACATTAGAATTCCAAAATAGAGGGCGTTATGCAACTGTTCGATAAATGTGTCCTTATCGCTTTCTATGCGGTTATCCTGTGTGTTATACAGTGCATTGGCCTTTTTGCGTAGTGCTTTGTAAGCCGACAGGTCCCGCATGGATACGGAGATATCTATGCTGGGTACGGGGAAGTGCAGATCCATGGCATCCTGGGAAGTCCATTTTCCGGTGCCTTTTGCGCCGGCTTCATCGAGGATCATGTCTATAAGACGGTTATTTGTCTTCTCATCCTGCTGGAGGAAAATATCGCGGGTGATCTCTACCAGGTAGGATTTCAGAACCCCTTCATTCCACTTTTTATAAACGGCATGCAATTCATCATTGTCCAGGCCAAGGCCTTTGTGCAGGAGCAGGTAGGTTTCACTAATCATTTGCATGATGGCATATTCGATGCCGTTATGTACCATTTTTACATAATGGCCTGCTGCGTCTTTTCCCAGATAAGCTACACAGGGACTGCCTTGTACTTTAGCGGAAACTGCTTCAAGCATGGGTTTTACTCTTTTCCAGGCCTCTTTATCTCCACCTGGCATTATACTCGGACCGCGTCTGGCACCTTCTTCTCCTCCTGATACCCCCATTCCCATAAAATGAAATCCTTTTTCCTTCAGGTAAGTAATCCTTCTTCTGGTATCGGTAAAATGAGAATTCCCGCCATCTATAATAATGTCTCCTTGGTCAATCAGCGGAATGAGTTCTTCGATTACATCATCAACGGGTTTACCCGCGGGAACGAGTAACATAATGCAGCGTGGTTGACGAAGAGACCGTATAAAATCTTTTGTATCGGTAGTGCCGTCTACCTGTGTTCCGGGAGTAGCTTCTTTTTTAAGCAATTCTACTTTTCCGGGACTTCTGTTTAAACCGGCAACAGAAAATCCATGATCAGCCATGTTAAGCAGGAAATTTCTTCCCATCACTCCCAAGCCGATCATTCCAAAATCATAAGAAGATGTTTTCATGTGGTAATTATTAAAAAATGAAGGGGTAAAGTTAGTAACTATTTTAGTACCCTCATAATAATAAGCTTCTTGAGGACCAGGAGAAGCTTAAATTTTAGCGCTGCCATTTCTTCAGCCTTCGTTATTATCATTCTCAATAGTCTCCTTCTTCTTAACTCGGATGCCGATGGTAAATCTTCTTTCTGGATTTCTTAGAAACGGTAAAGATATATATATTAAAAAATGAATAATATATAAATGTCGTTCGAATCCACGAATCATTTTTTGAAATTACGGGGTAGAGTAGCAGCGCCTAATGATTTAATTAAAGCCTATCCCACACATAATTTAGGTGAATGAAAATTAAATATATATATAGCCTAATAAATAAAATCACCATCACTAGATATTTTATTCTTTAAGATTAAATATTAAAAATAACAATGCGTTTTTTAAAGATTAATTATTTTATTGATGCTAATAAAATTAGTATTTTTGTTCTCTGGAGCAGCCACGTATCTTTGGAATGAATACTAATATTTTTAGCATATTTATAAAATTATTATAAATAGATTATCAATTAATTATAGTCTTAGCCTTAATTAGTTTAGTAGTATAATTGTCCCAACGAATTGATTGTAGAGAACCAATAATTTAAAAATTGAAATAATGGCAGGAGAAGAAAATAACAAATCATTATTAACTGATTTACAGCTGTTTGCATCGATAGATTATTATATAAGTTTAAATAAGTATCACAAATTGGTTTTTGAGCAATATGAACACTACCAGAAAGGCACTTACACGAATAGATTTTACATCGCAGGACCGAATGGAAGCTTGTTGTTGAGTGTTCCCCTCCTCCATGCAAGGGGAAGAAAGCGCCTCATTAAAGACCTCGAGATTTGCAATCGAGACCGTTGGCAGGCACTTCATTGGAAGACCCTTATTTCGGCTTACCGGCGTTCTCCTTGGTTTGATTTCTATGAAGCTGATCTGTATGTTATGTATTCTAAAAAATATAAATATCTATTAGATTGGAATCTTGATGCCTTTGACCTGGTCAGTCAATGGTTGGGAAAGAAATGGACTGTCAGCCTGACAGCCACTTATGAAAGACCAGGCAATGTCACTAGCGTGGTAGATGAACGGCATCGGTTTCAACCTCAGCAAAAAGTAAAGCGGCCAGCGGGGAGTTCGCTTTATTACCCACAGGTTTTTGAAGAAAGGAATGGATTTGTTGCCGGATTAAGTATTCTGGACCTATTATTTTGTGAGGGCAAAAATGCCGGACCGCAGTTGGTTGAATGGGGGAATTTCTAAAAAAACGTTTGCCGGTTTTTACATTTGTGTAATTTTGTAGCCTGATTTTTGATTTCTTTTTGGTGGTACATTCAATTCATTGACCTTTATGCAAATTATAAATGAATAATACTTATTATGACCTCGTAAACCAGACCTTCGAATTCCCGCAGGAAGGATTTGAAGTACGTGACAATCATTTATTTTTCCATGAGATAGATGTAAAGGCGTTGATCGATAAATATGGAACACCCTTTAAACTGACTTATCTTCCGAAAATCGGCCAACAGATTGCGGCTGCTAAAAAAATGTTTACCGATGCGATGCGTAAACATCGCTACAAGGCCAATTATTACTACTGTTATTGTACGAAAAGTTCCCATTTTTCTTTTATTGTGGAAGAGGCGATGCGACATGATATTCACCTGGAGACGTCCTATGCCTATGATATTGAGATTATCAAGCGGTTGTACCGCAAAAAGAAAGTAACCAAGGACATGGCAGTCGTCTGCAACGGGTACAAAACCAAAACCTATACAAGAGCGATCAGCCGACTCATTAATAGCGGGTTTACCAATGTGACACCTATTTTGGATAATATGGAAGAAATGGAAGACTACCGCAAAATGATCAAAACCAAGGCATCCATTAAGGTGGGTATTCGCATTGCTGCAGAAGAAGAGCCTTCCTTTGATTTTTACACTTCCCGCCTGGGAATCCGGTCCAGGGATGTATTGGAATTTTACGTGGATCGGTTCAAGGGGAACGACCGGTTTGAGTTGAAGATGCTGCATTTTTTTCAAAACAAGGGTATCAAAGATGATATCCATTATTGGAGTGAGTTGAATAAAGTAGTCAATCTATATTGCCAGTTGAAAAAAATTGCGCCGGAACTGAATAGCCTGAATATAGGAGGGGGATTTCCGATCAAACATTCCCTTGGCTTTGATTATGATTATAGGTATATGGTCGATGAGATTGTCAAAACCATTAAGGGCGCCTGTAAAAGGACGAAAGTACCCGTGCCGGACATTTATACGGAATTTGGCTCCTATACCGTAGGAGAGAGCGGGGCGCTGATTTACGGTGTTATGGGGGAGAAGTTACAGAACGACCGGGAAAAATGGTATATGATAGACAGCTCATTTATTACCACACTTCCGGATACCTGGGGCATTGGTGAACGGTTTTTGATGCTGCCGATTAATAAGTGGGATCAGGAATATCAGCAGGTGAACCTGGGAGGCCTAACCTGTGATAGCCAGGATTTTTATACTTCCGAGGAACATATCAATCAAGTGTTCCTTCCAAAGCGTAATGGAGATCCGGATCCGTTGTATGTCGGTTTCTTTCATACCGGTGCTTATCAGGATCAACTGAGTGGCTATGGAGGCATTAAGCATTGCCTGATTCCTTCTCCCAAGCATGTCTTAGTAGAATATGATAAGAATGGACAGCTTAAAGATCGGCTCTTTGCAAAAGAACAAAGCTGGCAAAGTATGCTGAATATTTTAGGGTATTGACGAGAGTTGTTATCTTTGGCTTTTTAAATTGTTAAGAGAGCCCACATATGAAGTTAGCAACTAAATTGATACATGCCGGTATAATGCCAGATCCTGCTACCGGTGCGATTATGACCCCGATTTATCAAACCTCTACCTATGTACAACAGGCACCGGGGAAACATAAAGGATATGAGTATTCCCGCACCCAGAATCCGACCCGGGACGCCATGCAAAATTCCCTCGCTGCAATAGAAAATGGAAAGTATGGTATTGCATTTGGCAGTGGTTTGGCTGCCATTGAAGCCATCATTAAATTGCTAAAACCCGGCGATGAAGTATTGGCGACAAACGACCTCTATGGGGGCACTTACCGGTTGTTTACCAAGGTGCTGGCTGGATTCGGGATCAAATTTCGCTTTATTCCAATGAATGAACCGGCTGCCATTGAAAGCGCTGTTAATGAATTTACGAAAATGTTATGGGTGGAGACACCAACTAACCCGTTAATGCATATTATAGATATTGAAGCTTGCGCTGATATAGCAAAGCGCCATGAGTTGTTGCTTACAGTAGATAATACGTTCGCTTCTCCGTATTTGCAAACACCCCTGGATCTGGGTGCGCATATTGTCATTCATTCTGCGACGAAATATTTGGGGGGACATAGCGATGTGGTGCTCGGGGCTGTGGTGGTAAAAGATGACGACTTAGCGGAGCGCCTCTTTTTTATTCAGAACAGTTGTGGCGCAGTTCCGGGGCCGCACGATTGCTGGCTGGTTCTACGCGGCATAAAAACTTTGCATGTGCGGATGAAACAACACTGTGAGAACGGGGAAAAAGTAGCCAGGTACTTGCGGGAACACCCCGGGGTTGCAAAAGTATATTGGTGCGGGTTTACCGATCATCCCAATTATGCGGTAGCCAAAAAGCAGATGCGGGGTTTTACCGGCATGCTTTCCTTTTCTTTAAAAGATGACAGTATGGAAGCTGCCGAAAAGGTGTTGTCCTCCACGAGGTTGTTTTCGCTGGCCGAATCATTAGGGGGAGTAGAATCCTTAATCGGTCATCCGGCCTCCATGACCCATGCAGCTATCCCGGTAGCTGAAAGGCAAAAGAGCGGATTACCGGATTCGTTGATTCGCCTGAGTGTGGGCATTGAAGATGTCGATGATCTGACTGAGGATTTGAAGCAGGCCATTGATTAAGGCAAGAAAACGGCGTCTTACCATAATACTAACAACTAAACTTCAGGAGTCTTGTCATGTTATTTTCGCAAGTGATCGGCCAAGTGCAGCATAAGGCAGCTTTATTGCAGGCTGCAAAGAATAACCATTTAAGCCACGCCTTGCTCTTGCTGGCTCCCGAAGGAGCCGGAGGGTTGCCAATGGCCATGGCATTAGCACAATACCTTGTTTGTTCTGATAAAAAAGAGACGGATGCCTGCGGCCAATGTTCCGGCTGTAAGAAGGCGGCGCAACTGATTCATCCCGATATTCATTTTTCTTACCCTGTCGTTCCGAAGAAGAGCGGTGATACGCCGGTAAGTGCAGATTATGGTAAAGAATGGCGGGAATTTATATTGCCTCAGCCGTATGGAAATACTTATAATTGGTTGCAACACATCGGCGCAGAAAATAAACAGGGTAATATTACTGCCAGAGAGTGTTCGGAAATTATTCACATACTGGGACTGAAAAGCTATGAAAGTGAATACAAGATAATGATCATCTGGCGACCGGAATATTTACGCAAAGAGGGCAATCGTCTTTTAAAACTGTTGGAAGAGCCCCCGGAAAATACAGTCTTTATTCTGGTAGCTGAACAATCAGACCTGATTATCAATACCATACTTTCTCGTACTCAACTGATCCGAATGCCTCCATTGTCTCAAGCGGATCTTGTAAATAACCTCCAGAAAGAAAAAGGACTGAATGACAACGAGGCCCGGCAAATAGCGGCCTTGGCAGACGGAAATTACGATGCGGCAATTCAGTTAATGGAACACAACACCACAGATTACATGACTAGGCTGCGCAGCTGGCTAAATGCCCTGCTGGGCAAAAATCCCCAATTGCTATCCAAGTGGATAACCGCTATGGCGACCTCCAAAATGGGAAGGGAAGAACAGAAGCAATTTTTACGCTACTTTATCAATCAGTTGGAATATGCATTAAGATTGGCATATGTTAAAGACACAACTCTCAGCATTCTGCCGGAAGAAGAAAAATTTGCAGCCAATATGCTAAAGATGGCGGATCTCTTTCAAATGAATGAGATGATCCGTTTGCTGGATGATGCCTGTTACCATATTGAACGGAATGCAAATGCCAAAATTTTATTTCATGCTTTGTCCATTCGCTTACGCTGTATTTTTACCGATGAACCGGTCCCGCTGTAAACAGGATTAAAAAACTTAGTCATACTTTAACTGATAGGCTTTTACCGTCTTCCCTTTAAAAGTCGGAATGACTAAAAGCCCTAGTTCTTTGATGTATTCAAGATCTGCAGTATTGGCTCCCGATTCTTGGGTATCTAGCAATAAGCGCGCTTCACCGCTACTGTTCACGTAAAATACTTGCCCAGCCCACCGGGAAGCAATCAGGCTGCTGTCGTTAATAAACGTAATGCCATCGCCGCCTTTTACGCCATCTGAAAATAGTTGAATGCTTTTATCCTCAAGATTGCAGGTATAAATACCTTGCGCAGTGAGCATCCACAAAGTCTGGTCTTTGATGAGCAAGCCGTTGACATCCTTGGTTTCCGCTTGCTGTAAGTAGATATTGGTTTTACCGGCTTTATAGGTGTAAACCTTCCCTTCCCGGGTGTCCGAAATATAGACTGTCCCGCCTTGCCCTATTGTGATATCGTTTAAAAAAACAGCCTCCGGTACCTCTATTTTACGAATGATATTTCCGGTGTGGGTATCAATCAATACAAGCTTTGTTACATCGGCAACAAACAAGGTATCCTTATAAAGGCCCATTCCCTTTGGGGCATCTAGGCCTTTGGCCCAATTTTTAGTTAAGATCCTTCCTTCGCCGTCTATTTTGGCAATAGCCCCGGCTCCCTCTTTGTCCCCGATTTCAGATACATAAAAGAATCCCTCTTCTTCTGCAACCCATAAAACCGATTCAGGGGTAATCAGGGAATCGGTGGTCCAGGTCGCGTTTAGATACAGCGAATCTTTTACAGATTCTTTTTCCGAAGTACGGGAAGAAGTGTTGACACAGGATGTCCCCCAGAAGAAGACAAGGGTGAAAGCAATAAAAGCGTAATTTTTCATGTGTTTATATTTAAGGTTTACGTTTTTTAATTGAAGCAGTTTAAACG
>CAYXRN010000122.1:0-9574 GCA_964467635.1 uncultured Chitinophagaceae bacterium
TGAGGACACCCAGTATGATAGTTCTTATGCCCGGGCGAAAGCCTATTATGACTCTGTTGATTTCCATCGTCAGGCAATTTTATCCTCTCCCGAAACCAAACGTATTCAAAAAGGACTGGAGCATTTTTACACGCATGTTTTGACCTCCCGCTTCAACGGCGCTATGCTCGTCGCTCATAAAGGAGTCGTTATTTTTGAAAAGCATCAAGGGTACGCCGATTTCGGCCAGAAGATACCTATCACAAAAAACACAACGTTTCAGCTGGCCTCCACCTCCAAACCGTTTACGGCCATGGGTATTTTGTATTTACAGCGGGAGGGAAAGTTAAACTTGTCGGATTCCGTACAAAAGTTCTTCCCGGCATTTCCCTACCATGGAGTAACTATTAAGAACATGCTCAATCATCGGAGTGGCTTGCCAAAATACCTGTATTTTACAGGAATCTACCGGGATAACATGCGTGAACCCATGTCCAATCAGGATGTGATCGACCTCATGATCCAATATCATCCCGACCGCATCTACCCGCCTGATACTTATTACAACTATACCAATACAAATTATGTGGTATTGGGAGCGATTATTCAAAAGGTAACTGGCATGTCCTTGGGGGCTTTCTTCAAAAAGGCGTTTTTTGATCCCTTAGGCATGACACATACCTATGTTTACAATCCCAATACCGGTAAAACCTACGAAAACAGAAGTCTGACGTACGATTACCGGACCAGAGAAATTCCAAATGAATGTTTTGACGGGGTGGTAGGCGATAAAAATGTCTACAGCACTGCGGAAGATCTTCTAAAATGGAGTGAGGCGCTGTATCCCGGTCATCTTTTCACTAAAGATGAACTTAAAGAAGCTTTCACCCCATACAGCCATGAATACCCGGGAATAAAAAACTATGGATTGGGCTGGCACTTGCTATGCTACCCCGATAGCACCAAAGTCGTTTACCATAATGGCTGGTGGCACGGCAATACCTCTTCCTTTTACCGGTTTATAGGGGACTCCACTACTTTGATTATTTTAAGCAACCGGTTTAACAAGCGGGTTTATAAGGTTCAGCCCATTTGGGAATTGATGGGTTTAGCAGCTTATGCGCCAGATCAGGGCTGATCTGAAAATTTTAAATGATTAAAGCGGTTCATCGTGTTTTGAATACCGGCAAATACAAAACTTTGGATTAGCACAACGCTTGCTGTGATTTTTTTCGTTACGACCGGGATTTCTTCAGTTTCCCATTTATTTAAAACGAAGTCAACTTGCCGGCCTTTGGCATAATCATTTCCAATACCAAAACGCAGGCGGGGATAGCGGTTCGTATTAATCAGCTCCTGAATGCTCTTTAATCCATTATGCCCAGCATCACTCCCGCCAGCCCGTAGGCGCAGGGTATCCAAAGGAAGCGCAAGATCGTCTACCACAACCAACATTCTTTCTACCGGAATCTTTTCCTTATCCATCCAGTATTTCACCGCCTTTCCACTTAAATTCATAAAGGTCATCGGTTTGATCAGGATCAGGTTTCGCCCTTTTACTTTGCAGTTCGCCACCTCTGCCAGCCGGTCTGCTTGAAACACAGCCCCCCGATCTTCTACAAATGCGTCCAGCACATCAAAACCTATGTTATGACGGGTATGGGCATATTTATCCCCCGGATTACCCAGGCCGGCGATCAGGTACTTCATTCGTATATTCTATTTAATGACAACAAAGCCCGGAGTGTGCGCACCCGGGCTTTGTCTTTATTACTATTATCAATTATCTCCCATTTATTTCGCCTCTGTAGGAGCCTCCTGTGCGGCGGCCTCCTCAGGCGCTGCTTCTGCTTCTTCGGCAGGCGTAGTACCGACCTGGCGCAATTCACGGGTTGTAACAACGGATGCAATAGGAATACGGGGAGAGTTGAGAATTTCGAAAGCATCTTCTTTGACATCCTGAACACGGATATTCTTACCCAGTTCCAAGCTTTCTATATTCACAACAATATTCTCTTTCAAATCCTTAGGATAGGATTTAACTTTCAGCGATTTTAATTTGGTCATCAGACGACCACCTGCTTTTACTCCCACCGGTTGACCTTCAAACTTCAAGGGAAGGGAAACAACTATTTGCTTATCTTCGACCAGCTCCATCAAGTCTATATGTAACAAACGGTCCGTTACAGGATGAAATTGCAAGTCTTTCAGTACACAGGTATAAGTTTTGTCACCTAGTTTCACTTCTGCCAGCTGAAATTCTGAGGTATAAATAAGATCCCTAAAAGCCAGTTCAGGCGCGGAGAAGGTGATTTCTTTTGGGCCCCCATAAATAACACCGGGCGTTTTTTCCTCAGAACGTAGTTGGCGGGTCGCTTTTTTGCCAATTTCGCTCCTGAGTTGTCCTTCGATTGTTATCGTCTTCATAGTTTATAAAAATTAAAAAATTACATTTTTTTAGGCTTATTTCCTGCCATGGATAAATAAACTGGTGATAGAGCGGTTTTCATGGACATTTCTAATCGCCACGGCAAACAGGTCAGCTACTCCTACTACTCTTAGTTTTGGCGCTTGTTGCTTAAGCGGGATGGTGTCACAAACTACCAATTCCTCCAATACCGAGTTATTAATATTATCATAAGCATTTCCGCTCAAAACCGGATGGGTACAAAATGCACGTACCGATCTCGCCCCCCTTTCTTTCAACATAGCTGCAGATTTGGTTAATGTGCCTCCCGTATCGATAATATCGTCAATCAATACGATATCCTTATCCTCTACATCGCCTATAACCGTCATGGAAGCGATTTCATTGGCTCTTTTTCTGTGCTTATCACAGATCACCATTTCCGCATTAAAATAAGACGCTACTTCCCTAACACGATTCGTACTTCCCACGTCAGGGGACGCAAAGGTAAGATTTTCCAGATTAAGTTGTTGGATATAGGGAATAAAAATTGCGGAGCTATCCAGATGATCTACCGGGATATCGAAAAATCCCTGAATCTGAGGGGCGTGAAGGTCCATAGTGATCACCCTGTTGGCTCCGGCTGTGGCCAGCATGTTAGCAATCAGCTTGGAACCAATCGCCACTCTTGGTTTATCCTTCCTGTCTTGCCGGGCAAATCCAAAGTAAGGAATAACCGCAGTAATGTAGCCTGCTGAGGCGCGCTTGGCAGCATCAATCATGAGCAACAGCTCCATCAGATTTTCTGTTGGAGAATTGGTGCTTTGCACCAAAAACACATAATCGCCCCGGATGCTTTCCAGGAAAACCGGTTGAAATTCCCCGTCACTGAATTTTTGAATATTAATACGACCTAAATCGGTGCCAAAGCGAAGTGCGATCTTTTCAGATAAGGCATGGGCCTGATTACCCGAGAAAATTTTAACTGAAGGCTGCATAATGTTTGAGGTACTGGTATAATGTGAAGACAAAGATAAGCATTCCAATTACTTCACCGAATCTAATTAGAAATTAAATCCGAAATAGCTTTGCTGAAGCCCAGGGTACCAAGCCTGAACTAAGCAATTAAAAAACAGCCCATTTCCTTTCTTCAGGCAGAACACAGACAGCCCTGTTATGCAAGTGTAAACGGACCCACTTGCCTCCCATCTAAAGATCGACCGGTTTTACGATCCGACCCATAAAATCCATATCTTTGCAGCAAAAATATTTATGTGGGATTGGATCCTGTTTATTGTATTTGTTATCATCTGTTTAATCCTTGATTTAGGGGTTTTCAACAAGAAGGATCATGTAATTTCAACAAAAGAGGCCGCTAAATGGACCAGTCTCTGGGTCGGTATCGCCTTGCTCTTTGGCGGTGTTATCTGGTACCTCTTCTCTAATGGATTGGCGGTGAATCCCACTAAGCTGTCGCCACATGATGCCCTGCTAAACTATTACACCGGTTATTTAGTTGAACTATCCTTAAGTATTGATAATGTTTTTGTTATAGCGGTGATCTTCAGATCCTTTAAAATCCCGGCAAAGTTTCAGCATCGTGTGCTTTTCTGGGGTATTCTGGGGGCCATTGTCTTCCGGGCGCTAATGATCGTTTTCGGCGTCGCGCTGATCAACAAGTTTGATTGGATGATTTATGTTTTTGGGGCTTTTCTACTCTATACGGCTTACACTATGTTAAAAGAAGACAAAGAAAACGATCCCAAAGATACTTGGGTTTATAAAAGACTGTCGAAGGTATTACCCATCACAAAAGAAATGCGAGGGCATGATTTTTTTATAAGAAAAAATGCCAAAAACTATGCGACTCCATTATTTATGGCCTTAATCGTCATAGAGTTAACGGACGTCATGTTCGCCCTGGACAGCATTCCGGCTATTTTAGCTATTACCCAGGACGAATTTATCGTCTTTACTTCGAACATTCTGGCTATATTGGGATTGCGTTCCATGTTCTTCCTAATTGTCGGTATGCTGGAGAAATTCAGGCTGATCAGGTACAGCCTGGCCGTTATTCTGGCATTTGTCGGTCTGAAAATGCTTTTGATTGAGTATTTCCATGTGCCTTCATGGACTTCTTTAATCGTTATTGCCCTTGCGCTGGCAGGTGGCATTTTAGCCTCCATCTATATCAAGCCATCCAAAGAAGAGGAACGTGAAGCGGAAACAGCCGCGTAGAAAAAAAACGAATATGTCAAATTAATAGGCGCCTGTGAAATATACCATCGAACAAATCACCAGTGTGCTCCATTTACCATTACCGCATAAGCAGGCTAAAAAGGTAATCACCCAAGTTCTAACCGATAGCAGGCAACTTTTCCACCCGGAAACAACGCTTTTTATTGCTTTATCCACGGAAAGACGAGACGGACATCAATATATTGGCGAACTTTATCATAAAGGGGTACGGGCTTTCCTGGTCAGCAGGCACTTCAATACTGCACCATTCGCTGATGCTTGCTTTATTAAAGTTCAGGATCCTTTAACCGCATTGCAAACATTAGCGGCAACGTGGAGAAAAAAATTCTCTATCCCGGTTATTGGCATCACGGGAAGTAATGGGAAGACCATTGTCAAAGAATGGCTATTTCAGTTATTGAAAGCGGACTATCGTATTATACGCAGCCCTAAAAGCTATAATTCGCAAACAGGGGTTCCGCTTTCTGTAGCGGAGATGAACGCTACCCACCAACTAGCCATTTTTGAGGCCGGTATTTCTCAAACGAAGGAAATGGGAAAGCTCAAAAATATGATCCGGCCGGACCTGGGAATTTTTACCAATATAGGGGAAGCCCATGCGGAAGGATTTACAGATACCAGCGAAAAAATCCGGGAAAAACTAAAACTTTTTTCAGACGCACGATTGCTTATTTTCTCCGAAGACGACAAGCATTTAAACGAAGCCATACGTGTTTTCCAAAAAAGCAACCATCAAAAGGGAAAGCCATTAGCCTTATTTTCCTGGAGCAGAGAACCTTCGGATGATGCCCGGCTGCTCATTACCGACGTCCGCATAAAGAAAAGCGAGGCAGGAGCCACCTCTGTCATCAACGCCCGGTATAATGAGGAAGAAATTGCCATTGAAATTCCTTTTACAGATAGCGGTTCACTCGAAAATGCTATTCATTGCTGGTGCATATTGCTCCATCTGAAAATAGACCCAAAGGTAATCTGCCAACGAATGAAACAGCTGCAGCCGGTGGCCATGCGATTGGAAATGAAAACAGGTATTCAGAATTGCACGCTTATTAACGATAGCTACAATTCTGATTTTGCTTCTATAAAAGTGGCATTGGATTTTTTGTTTCACCAACGCCAACATGAAAAGCATACTTTAATTCTCAGCGACATAGTGCAATCGGGGGAAGAAGAAAAGACCCTGTATGAACAAATAGCAGCCCTGCTAAATAAAAAGCGAATCCAGCGCTTTATTGGAATAGGCCGGGCATTGCAACGGCAGCAACAAAGCTTCAACCACCTTCCCCGTACCGCCTTCTATCCGACTACTGACAATTTTATTCAAACCCTACATGAAAAAATGACCTCCGGTCACACCCTGCCTTTCCAGGACGAAACTATTTTATTAAAAGGAGCACGGTCTTTTGAATTTGAGCGGATAAGCAAATTGCTGGAACAAAAAAAACACCAGACTGAATTAATCATCAACTTAAATGCCGTAACTCATAACTTAAAAACCTACCAATCTCTTTTGCGCAAGGGGGTAAAGACAATGGTTATGGTGAAGGCTTTTTCTTATGGGAGCGGAAGTGCTGAAATCGCAGGACTTTTACAATTCTATGGCGTTGACTACCTTGCGGTCGCCCACATAGATGAAGGAATTGACCTTAGGAAAAGCGGCATTACCCTTCCAATTCTTGTCCTCAACCCCGACCCCTATTATTTTGAAGAATTAATCCGGTGGCATTTGGAACCAGAATTATACTCTTTTTCTAGATTAAAAGACTTTCAGGAACTTATTTCCAGGCAGGGGATATCCGATTATCCGGTACATATAAAGCTGGATACCGGCATGCACCGCCTGGGCTTTTCTCCGGATCAGGTACCGGTGTTGTTGCCATTATTAAACGACCAAAAGGCCCTTCAGGTAGTTTCTGTCTTTAGTCACCTCGCCGCCAGCGAGAATCCAAAAATGGATGCCTTTACCCGAAAACAGGCGCGGCTGTTTGAAAAAACGAGCGACAAAATCAGAGAAGCACTCGCCTATCCCGTGCTGCGCCATCTGGCTAACACTTCGGGCATCAGCAGACATCCTGACCTGCAATATGATATGGTTCGGCTGGGCATCGGGATCTACGGTGTAGATCCGGCCATGCAGAACAAATTACAGGTTGTACACACGCTCAAAACTACGATTTCTCAAATCAAGGCAGTGCCTGCGGGAGAGACTATTGGTTACGGCCGTGCTGGAATAGCCAATACCGATAAACGAATAGCGGTTGTTGCCTTGGGATACGCAGATGGTTATCTAAGGAGTCTGGGACAAGGCAAAGCCAGGATGTACCTGCACGGAAAATGGGCGCCGACCATCGGGCACGTTTGCATGGATATGCTGATGCTGGATATTTCTGATATTTCTGAAGCTCAAGAAGGCGACCGGGTGATTGTCTTCGGTGAGAAACCACGGATAGAAGAGCTGGCAGCCTGCGGGGATACCATTGCTTATGAAATACTCACCGGACTATCCCAGCGGATTGTAAGACTTTATATACAAGAATAGCAGGCATTATTTTAATTTTCTTTGGATCGTATCTGCCTCTGGCTTCTTTATAACCGCTTTCTTCACAAATTTTTCCATAACCGAACTTGTCCCGTCTTGGTCATTGATCTGCAAAAAATAGACCCCCGCGGCAAGGTTTCCAGTATAAATACTATGCATATTGGCTCCTCTTTTTAAATCCAGTACAAAAGAAGCCTCGATATTTCCAGCCACATCGGAGACCAAGATATTGAAACGGGAAGAATCAGGGGAAATTACTGCGAAGTTGAGCTCTTTGCCATCGTCAGCCAACATCAGCTGGGCAATAGCCATGCCCGATATCGGGGTGTTTACCGCCACCATCTGCGTCACAAATTGTTTCCCCTGCGCATCAATCTCGCGAATACGGTAGTACATGGTTCCTCCAACCGGCTGTGAATCGTAAAAATAATAGTGTTGCTGGCCCTGGGAGGATCCATTGCTTCTGGTTTCTCCGATCATCCGAAAGTGAAGGCTATCCAGCGAGCGCTCAATAATGTATTGGACCTCTTCTTTTTCGCCAGCAGATATCCAATGAATGTTTACGGCTTTGCTTTCAGGAACATACTTCGCAGTGAGCGCAATAATTTTTACCGGTGAATAAAAAGGAGGACTATAGGCGCTGGCAAAGCCGGAATAAAGCATCAGCAGTGATAAAACCAATATCCGCAATCTATTAAAGTTTGCCATTACCATGTTACATTATTTTATCTTCCAATGGTCAAATAATAGCGATAGAGTTTCTTTGCTCCCCCATTAAAGAACGCCATTTCTGCCAGAAAATTGGAGTTCTCTTAATCAATATATCCTGCCGACAATCCTACCTCATCTTCGGTTTTAAACCGTAGGTTAAATCTTAATTTCTTCCCCGTTCGCATCAAAAAAGCGATATTGAATCAAATGGCAAGAAGGATCCGACTTCAGATGGATCCATTGTCCAAGAGATAAGAACCATTTCCATTGTTTATCATAAACCCCCTTCTTCAGATAGGCATACAGTACAGGATTTACATGCAACCGGAGTTTTTTATAATTATTTTTTAACAGATATTTAATCTTGCTTTCCAGTTCATCTGTAATTAATAATGAAGAGGTTATCTTGCCCGTGCCGTGGCAGGTCGGGCAAAGTTCTGTTGTTGAAATATCTAGTTCAGGCCTTACCCGCTGACGCGTGATCTGCATCAGTCCAAAGCGGGAGATCGATAAAATGGAATGCCGAGCGCGATCCGTACTCATAAACCCCTGCATCGCCTCATAAACCTTCCTTTTATTTTCCGGAAGCTTCATGTCAATAAAATCGACTATTATGATGCCCCCCAGATCTCTCAATCTTAACTGACGGGCTATTTCTTTAGCCGCTTCTAAATTAGAAGCTAAAGCATTTTGCTCCTGATTACTGCTGGCACTTTTATGACCACTATTTACATCAATCACATGCAATGCTTCCGTATGTTCGATCACCAGATAGACTCCACTGCTGAGGTTTACGGTTGTGCCAAAAGATTGCTTTATCTGCCGGGTTACCCCAAACTGGTCAAAAATGGCGGCCCCATTGTTATAGAATGAAACAATATCCTTTTTTTCAGGCGCGACCTTTTGGATATAACTTTTAGCTTCGTTAAAAATACCTCTGTCGTTGACCACTACTTTATTAAAGCTTTCACTGAGCAGATCCCGTAAAATACTTGTAGTGCGATCCTGTTCGCTCAATATTTTTCGGGGAGGGGTAGCCCCTTTCAGGTTCTGCTGTATGGAAGTCCAGGTAGATTCCAATTCCAGCAGATCGGCATGAAGTTCAGCGGTCGTTTTGCCTTCCGCGGCAGTGCGGATAATCACACCAAAATTTTTTGGCCGGATGGCTTCAACCGTTTTTTGTAACCTTTTCCTTTCATCGGAAGAGGTGATTTTTTTGCTCACCGCCACCATATCGTTAAACGGCGTAAGCACCACAAAACGGCCGGGCAGGGATATCTCACAACTCAGACGCGGTCCTTTCGTAGAAATAGGTTCTTTCAATATCTGAACGACAATATTTGGTCTGCCATTTAGTACCTCTGTGATCTTTCCCGTTTTTAAAATAGCCTGTTCGGGCTTAAAATGAGCAAAATCAATTCCCCCTTTCGCTCGATCGTGCATACAGATTTTTGTGAATTTCAGCAGGGAACGTATGTGCGGACTCAGGTCCGTATAATGTAAAAAGGCATCCCGCTTGTAACCCACATCTACAAAAGCAGCATTTAGTCCGGGCATTAGTTTTTTCACCCTGCCTAAATAAATATCTCCTACTCCGAATTGTGTATCATTGTTCTCATGATGATATTCAACCAGATTCTTATCTTCTAAAAGAGCAATATCAACTCCCGAAGATGTTG
>CAYXRN010000123.1:0-9504 GCA_964467635.1 uncultured Chitinophagaceae bacterium
CTTAATGTTCAACTTGTTTGCCATGGATTTGTGTTTTTTAATTAAATCAATGTTTCGATAAAATTATCAGTGCTTGGTTCTACGCGAGAATTATGCCATTTGCAAAAGTAGCGTTATTTAAGTCATTTTTTCAGTTAGGTGGCAGATTTTAATCCAACCGGGCGTTAGATGATATGCCAATTTTGCAGTCGCCGCGCTTTGACCGGAAAAAATTACGGGTGACGTCTTGACCAGGCCTGAACAAATTCTAGGCATCACATGCCCGATTTTCTGCCTCTTTTCCTACCTTTGCAGTTCTAAAAAGCTCTTTTAACATTTTATAGCAAATGATCAGCAGACGAAATATCAGAGTGAAGGTGATGCAAAATTTGTATGCGCTAAAAACCTGGCAGGATTTTGAAGATGACGAGTTACAAAAAAAAGTACAGACGGCGCAGAAGCAAACCCTCCAGCACCTCGAGCAGAGCAGCCGGATATTTGTTCAGCTCCTTTTTACTTTGTGTGAAATAGCAAAGTTTGCGGATAAAGATGCGAGGCAACGCGCCGCAAAATATTTACCCACCCGGGAAGACCTGGAAGTGAGTACAAAAATAACCCATAATATTTTTGTGCAAAACTTACAGCGACATGAAGGATTCAAACAACTTGTCAAAGAAGCGCATTTACCCGAGCGTATGGACCAGAAACTGATCAAAAACCTGTATAGCCGTCTGATTGCCACCGAGGCCTATAAAAATTATACGCAAACCGAAGGCAATGACCTTCGTTCCGATAAAAAAATACTTACCGCGCTTTTGAACGAGTTGTTGATACAAGATGAAGATTACGATCTATTCATGGATGATTTGTACATGCATTGGCAGGATGACAAGCCTATGATGAAAATTTTAATTGTCAATTACTTAAATAAGCCCGCGACTTTTAATTTTAAACAGCTCATCAGTAAGGAAAAGAAAGAGTATGCGCTCACCCTGGTGCGCACAGTCATCGAAAAAAAAGCACATTGTATAGAATGGATTAGGCCACGGTTACAAAATTGGGATCCCGAAAGGGTGGCCATCATAGATATGCTGCTGCTGTACATGGGCGTCTGCGAGTTTTTATATTTCCCTTCTATTCCCCCCAAGGTAACTATCAACGAATATATTGATCTTGGAAAGGTATACAGCACGCAACAAAGCGGGCATTTCATTAATGGCGTCCTGGATAATGTGCTGAAAGAATTGAAAAAAAGCGGAAAATTGAATAAAACGGAAAGAGCACAAAATTAATAGTTTAATTTGATTACTTTTGCGGCGTGAAAAGAAAATTTTCCATAGGAACACTAATGATTTCTCTCACTTTTGTGTTGATTTCATGCAATGGGGGCGCCTCGTCTGGCAATGCCACTAAGATAGATGTTGTGAGTGATCAGCCTATTGTAGATACGCTGACTACAGATCCCGCGCATTTCCCCGTATTGAGTGTTTCAGATACTTTACATGATTTCGGGAAAGTCCGACAAGGTGATGTGGTTGCCTATTCTTTTCACTTTAAAAATACGGGATCAAAACCGTTAATTATCCGCGATGCGTCTTCCACCTGTGGTTGTACCGTCCCAGAATACCCTAAAAAACCCGTTCCTCCAGGAGAACACGGTGTTTTAAAGGTAGTTTTTAACAGCGCCGGTAAGTCGGGCCGCCAGGTAAAACCCATATTCATACAAGCGAATACCAAGCCCGCAAGGACTCAGCTTACTATTACCTGTGATGTAGTACCACCCGCCAATGACGCGAATTAATCTTTTACCTTAGCTATAATTTTAACATTTTAAACAAGAAACCAAAATGATGTATTTGACAAACCCTTTATTAATGGCTCCTACCGGGGATGGTGGGGGAGGGGGCGGCATGTCCCTATTGTTTATTGCCGCCATGCTGGTAATCATGTGGCTGTTTATGATTCGTCCGCAATCTAAAAAAGCGAAGCAACAAAAAGAATTTAATAAAAGTATTCAAAAAGGGGACCGTATTGTAACTATTGCCGGTATTCACGGGCGCATCAATAAGATTAACGAAGACGATACTTTGCAAATGGAAGTAAGTCCCGGTTCATACATGACCATTGAGCGTTCCGCCATCAGCATGGAATTTACCAAAGGGCTGGAAAAAAGAAAGGAAGCCTTGGCTACCGGCAACACCGGAAAGAAATAATGCTTAAAATTGGGCTCACAGGAGGAATCGGGTCGGGCAAATCCACCGTAGCCAGAATATTTGAAACGCTGGGAATCCCGGTTTACTATGCAGACGAAGAAGCTAAAAAAATCATGCGGCAGGACGCTGATGTTATTGCCGCTATTAGGGATTTGTTCGGAGACCTGGCCTATGACCGGGAGGGCAATCCCGATCGTGTTTTCCTAGCCCGGGAGGTTTTCAACAACAAAGAAAAATTGGCCCGGTTAAACGCCATTGTTCATCCGGCTACTATCCGGGAATCCAATCAATGGGCCGAACGGCAAACATCACCCTATGTGCTCAAAGAAGCAGCCTTGTTATTTGAAAGTGAAGCCTTTCATCATGTTGATAAAGTGATCGGTGTTTTTGCACCGGTCACTTTACGTTTGCAACGGACAATGAAACGCGACCAGGTAAGCAGAGAAGCAGTTCAGCGCAGGATGAAAAACCAGATGAACGAAGAAGTGAAAATACGGCTTTGCGATTTCGTCATCCGTAACGATGAACAGCAGGCGCTAATTCCCCAAGTGCTACATATTCATGCGCAGCTCACTGCTTAGCTGCTTTTTCCACTACTTTAAAGTACCCGCTTTCCTTTTTACCTATGCGAACTTTATAAGTGCCTGCTTGTATCCTATCAGGAAAAGTATACTCATAACTTCCATTATTTGGCAGTCCGTAAACGCGGTCTGCAAGGCTTACCGATGCCCCCTTGGACTGCAAAGATGAATCTACTAAAAAAATAGTAATCACCGAATCTCCGCCGGTCCATTTAAATGTATAGGACTTCCCTTTGACCAATTCTTCCCCTCCCTTAGGAAAGAGAATGTTCAAGGGTTGGCTTTTCTGAACATCCGACAGCCGTTCTCCGGTGGGAGAATCTGTCTTTTTATCGGCTGTATTATTGTGGGAAGAAGATCCCGAGTTACATCCGAAAAAAAAGAAAGCACATACAGCTGCCGTAGCCACCAAAATTGAGCACTTCATAAAAGTTGATTTAATATGGGTTATTAAACAAAAGCGGAAACCGCTACCAGTCTCCGTTGATTTTCATTACTTTTTCGATCACATCTCTAACACAACCACTGCCCCCGTTAAAAGGAGAAATATATTGACATATGGCTTTTATTTCTTCCACCGCATTGGCGGGACAGGTGGGAACCCCAACCAGACGCATAGCTTCCATGTCGGGCAGGTCGTCGCCCATGTACAATACTTCTTCCTGGCTCAGCGTGTGTAACTGCAGATAATCTTCCATTTTCTCTTCTTTGTAGACGGTACCGAGATAGATATCTTTTATCCCCAGCCCAAGCAGCCTTTTTTCTACATGAAGGGATCTTCCGCCTGAAATAACAGCTATCCGGTAATTTTTCTTAATGGCATGCTGAAGGGCGTAACCATCTTTGATATTCATGGTGCGAAACAGCTCGCCATTCTCTAGAATTTGAATACTCCCATCCGTCATGACGCCATCTACATCAAAGATAAAAGTAGTGACCGGCTTGAATAGCGCTAATTGATTCATAGATTGTCCGCTTAAGATTTGTAATAATTTTGGATATTTTCGCTGAGCATTTGGTACAGTGATTTTATTTCAGGATAATCTTTTAACAAGGATTCATGCTTTTGTAGGGTTAGTTTATCTCCTCTTTTCGCAGGACCAGTCTGTTGAACATCTTCCAAAGGTTTGCTCATTTGGCTAAACGTTTCCTCCAGCAACGGAAGCAACAAGTTGAATTCCAGGCCTTCTTTAGCACAATAGGATTTACAAAGGGTAGCCAAATGGTTGGAAAAATTGTTGCAAAAGATAGCTGCCAGGTGCATTTTAAGCCGCTGTCTGGAGTCCATTGGTATGATATTTTCAGAGATGGCAGCGCCGAGCGCTTTGAGTCTGTTTGTGGCTGACGGGGTGTTTCCTTCAACCAGCAAAGGGATCCTTTTCCGGTCCAAATCTTCCTTACGAAGGGTTTGCAGGGGATAAAGTACGCCTACATTTGAGGAGACTTTCTGTAAGACGTCCATGCTCACGGCCCCCGCGGTATGTGCAATGAGTTTTTTATTCAGACGGAGCGTATCGGCCACTTCCCTTATGGCATCGTCCGATACAGCCAGTAAATAAACGTCGGCCTCGTAATGAATATCCGCCAAATCGCCCGTATAGTCGGTGTTGAGTTTTTCGGCAAGTTGCCGCGCGTGTTCTGGCGTTTTACTCACTACCTGCATGATCTGGTGTCCATTCATTTTTAACAGGCGGCTAAAACAATGAGCCACATTTCCTGAACCGATAATGACTATATCCATAATCAATAAATTGGGGCTAATTTACTACACCTGTAACATTATTCCTTGAAACGATTTTATTTTTTGGCCTGATTACTTTATACTTGCAGGATCAGAAAGGTAATAAAATCGTGCTCAAAGTTAGTGCTGTAGAATGTTCTGGATTGATTTCGGGACATTTGAATATGTAAAATTGAATAGATGTCGAAAAAATTATTAATAGTAGAATCTCCGGCCAAGGCGAAAACTATCGGAAAATACCTGGGGAAAGATTTCGAGGTGCTTTCGTCTATGGGCCATATTCGCGACCTGAACAAAGAGGGAATGGGAATTGATATCGAAAACGGTTTCGAGCCCCACTACAGTATTTCTAATGACAAGAAAAAAGTAGTCAAAGAATTGAAGGATCGGGTAAAGAAAGCAGACGAAGTATGGCTGGCGACGGATGAGGACCGTGAAGGAGAAGCCATTAGCTGGCATCTATGCCAGGTGCTGGGATTAAAACCCGAGCTAACCAAACGAATCGTATTTCATGAAATTACCAAACCGGCCATTCAGCGGGCGATTCAATCTCCTCGACTGGTAGATATGAACCTGGTCAATGCACAACAAGCCCGTCGCGTCTTGGACCGCCTGGTGGGCTTTGAGATTTCTCCTGTCCTCTGGCGTAAACTCAGCGGCAAAAGCCTTTCAGCCGGCCGGGTACAATCCGTGGCGGTAAGGCTTCTGGCGGAGCGGGAAAGGGAGATCAACAAGTTTGTGCCGGAAAGCAGTTATAAGATTGAAGGGCATTTTCAGGCCAAAAACGACCAGGGAAAACTTATGCCTTTTAAGGCCGAAGGCAATCGTTTCAAGGAAAATGAAGCTGCACGGGAGTTTTTAGAAAAATGTGTAGATGCGACTTTTCAGGTAAGTGACGTACAGGTGAGGCCCGGCAAAAAGTCGCCTGCGGCTCCTTTTACCACCTCCACGCTTCAGCAGGAAGCCTCCCGCAAGCTGGGTTATTCTGTTTCTCGGACCATGCGTATTGCCCAACATTTGTACGAAAACGGGTTGATTTCTTACATGCGTACCGATTCCGTCAACCTCTCACAAACAGCTATTGACAATGCCCAGAAGGTCATCCTAGCACAATATGGGGAAAATTACCATAAACAAAGACAATACCGAACCAAAAGCCAGGGCGCCCAGGAAGCGCATGAAGCCATACGTCCAACCGATCTGAATGTTACCAGAATCACAGATGCACAATCACAAAAGCTCTATGACCTGATATGGAAACGAACCATTGCTTCTCAAATGGCGGATGCCAAAACAGAAAAAACGACGGCTAAGATTAACATCTCCACCATCGATATCCATTCTGGCCAACATGATTATCTGACTGCTACAGGGGAGGCTTTAAAATTTGATGGTTTTCTGAAAGTTTATATTGAAGGCAGGGACGATGAGGAGGAAAATGAGAATACCGGTTTATTGCCGCCCTTAAGGAAAGACCAGATATTGCCGCTGGTTGAGTTGAACGCCATCGAGCGTTTCAATCGTCCACCGGCACGCTATACAGAAGCCAGCCTGGTCAAACGACTGGAAGAACTGGGTATCGGCAGGCCTTCTACTTACGCCCCAACGATCAGTACTATCCAAAACAGGGGGTATGTAGAAAAGAAAAGCAAAGAAGGTCACCCACGCAATTATCAGTATCTGCAATTAAAGGAAGGGAAAATTATCGAACGCACGGAAACGGAGAACACTGGGGTGGAGAAGAACAAACTTTTCCCTACCGATCTGGGCCTGGTAGTCACCGATTTTCTAAATGCGCACTTTCAAAAAGTCATGGATTATGGCTTTACTGCAGAAATAGAAAATGAATTCGATGAAATCGCCTCCGGCCGCAAAGCATGGAACAAAATGCTGGGCAATTTTTATGAACCGTTTCATAAATCAGTAGAAGATACGCTTGAAAATGCGGAACGGGCGAAGGGAGAAAGAGAATTAGGCAAAGATCCAGAGAGCGGTAAACCCGTGTACGCCCGTTTGGGTCGTTTCGGACCGATGGTACAGATCGGGCAGGTAGAAGATGAGGAAAAGCCAAAATTCGCGACCATAAAGCCAGGTCAAAGCATTGAAACCATTACGCTGGAAGAAGCGCTGGACCTTTTTAAGCTGCCATTCAGTCTGGGAGATTATGAAGGAAAAGAGATGATGGTTGGCGTAGGCAGATTTGGTCCTTATGTCAAATGGGGAGACGACAAATACATCTCTATTCCCCGCAAGGAAGATCCTTTGTCTGTAGATAAAGAAAGGGCTATTGAACTGATTGTAGAGAAAAAAAAGGCGGATGCCCCTATTGCTGAATTTAAAGGGGAACCGGTAACAAAGGGCGTGGGGCGCTTTGGCCCTTACCTTAAGTACAAAGGTCTTTTTGTTAATGTACCCAAAAGGTATGACTTTGACAACCTGAGCCAGCAAGATATCGAAGAACTGATTGAAGCTAAATTAGAAAAGGAAGCGAACCGGTATATTAAAAGGTGGGAAGACGAAAAAATTGCGATAGAAAATGGCCGCTGGGGACCGTTCATCCGTTTTAAGAAGAAATCCATTAAATTAGGGAAAAAGGGAAACGGCGAAAAATATACCGCTGAAGAGCTACAAGGGTTTTCGTTGGATGACGTAAAAAAGATCATCGAGACCAATGAACCGGGCGCATTAAAGAAAACCGGTGCAAAAAAAACAACTAAAAAAGCGGCGTCCAGGAAACCGACTGCTAAGAAAAAATAAAAGGAATTTAAATATGAGGCCTGAGGAGCGGGAAATAAAGGCACTTTTACAATTGATCGATGACCCGGATCAGGAAGTATTTGATACGGTAGCCGATAAGATATTGCATTATGGTTCGGGTATTATCCCTAATCTGGAAAGCCTTTGGGAAGAAACGCCGGATGAAGCCGTACAGGAAAGACTGGAGTTACTTATTCACCGCGCACATTTTCAGAACCTTCAGGCAGATTTCAAACATTGGAGCCAATCGCTTGAGAGCGACTTGCTGACAGGTGCTATTCTAGTAGCACGTTATCAATATCCCGGCTTATCGGCCTCGGTCATTTTAAATGAGATAAAAAAAATCGAGCGAAACATTTGGCTGGAGCTGAATAACTACCTGACAGCGCTGGAAAAAATCAATGTACTCAATAGCATGATCTATAGCTATTTTGGTATAAAAGGCACCTCAATAGCCTATGGAAGACCGAATCAATTTTTCATCAATAACGTAGTGGAAAGCCGGAAAGGTAATGCGATAACAATAGGCATTCTGTACCAGGCAATTTGCCAGAGACTAGATATTCCCGTCTATGCGGTAGGCCTGCCCAGGCAGTTTATTCTGGGCTATTTTGATTTTCCCGATCCTTTCCAAATCCCGGACAATGGGATGACGGATATGGAAGAACTGAAATCTGCAGTATTGTTTTATATTGATCCTATACAGGGCCAGATCTATACAGGCGACGATGTGGAAGTATACCTTAAAAAACTGCATCTGCCGCTTCGGTCGAATTACTTTCGCCCCCAATCCGCGCGGGATATCATTCGTTTGTTGCTTAATGAACTCAGCCTTTGTTACGACAATAAAAAAGATTATTACCGGTATGAAGAGTTGAGGAGCCTTGCAGCCATGCTGGGCGAATCTTAAATACCTTTTATGCCTTCCTGTATTTATCGGGCATATACGGTACCAAGGCAGCTGCCATAATGCCCAGGGCGGCAAGTATAGTGAGGTATAAGCCGATTTTTCTTTCCGGGCAATAATTTAAAGCACATTGGAAAAGCGTATAGTTTCTAATCGTCCAGGCAATAACCACGACGCCAAAAAAGACACCGGATATCTTTATCCAAAGCTTGTGAATAAAAATGGTAATAAAATACAAGCCTGCGAAGATTAGTCCTAGCAATGCGGGTTTCCCGTAGAAAGAACTACCTGTATCCATTCCGGTTAACGTCGCATTATGCAGGTCGCCTGAATTAATATACACCCAGGGCAAAAACGCACTAACAAATAAGAGAACGACAGAAAAGATTCCTACAATTCTGAAAGCTTTCATGGTCTATAACTTTTTTTAATCTGTATTTTCGGGAATTTCCCCTTTTGAGGCCAAAAGATAAAGTACCGCCATGCGAATGGCAACGCCATTTTCTACCTGCTGCAAAATAATGGACTGACGGGAATCTGCCACATCAGAATTTAATTCCACGCCCCGGTTAATGGGACCGGGATGCATGATTACAATATCTTTATTTAAGCTGTCGAGCAGCGCCTTGTCTATGCCATAAAACAGGTTATATTCGCGCAGGGAGGAAAACAGCGGCATACTCTGGCGTTCTAATTGTATCCGCAGCACATTGGCCACGTCACACCATTCCAAGGCTTCCCGTAAGTTGTAAGAAACTTTCACATCCAGCGCCTGGGAAAGATATTTGGGGATAAGGGTAGGAGGACCGGCGACCATTACTTCCGCTCCCTGCTTTTTCAGACAGTAAATATTGGACAGCGCGACCCTGGAGTGCGTAATGTCACCCAGGATAGCAACCTTTTTACCTTCTACCGTTCCGAGCTTTTCTCTTATCGAAAAAGAGTCAAGCAATGCTTGCGTAGGATGCTCATCTGTGCCATCCCCGGCATTGACAATGGAAGCGTTAATGTGTCTGGCCAAAAAATGAGGCGCCCAGACTGCAGAATGGCGCATAACCACCATGTCCACTTTCATGGCCAGAATATTATTCACCGTATCTATCAGCGTTTCCCCTTTTTTCACAGAGGAGGAAGAAGCAGAAAAGTTAACCACATCGGCAGAAAGCCTTTTCTCGGCAAGCTCAAAGGAAATTCTGGTACGGGTGGAATTTTCAAAAAAGAGATTGGCTATGGTGGTATCTCTTAGCGAGGGAACCTTTTTAATGGGACGCTTTAATATTTCTTTAAAGTTATCAGCCGTCTGAAAAATAAGCTCAATATCCTGAC
>CAYXRN010000124.1:0-9441 GCA_964467635.1 uncultured Chitinophagaceae bacterium
TCTCCTAAGAAAGAAAATCGTGCAAATTTAGGGTTTAATTCTTTTTAAAAAAAGTGGAAATGCGTTGTTTTTTTGGCACAGAAAGTACACAACACCATGGAAGTTCGGCACTGAAAACATCCAGCATCCGGGCCCACCCTTTATCAGCGGGTCTAATCGGGCCGATAGCAGTTAACGTTTTGGCGTCCATTTATCAAAATATGGACCCCCTGATTAAAATCTAAGCAATCCGTCTGAAAGGGCCTCACAACTTCCGGAGCCATACTTCCTCAACCGAATGGTCGGCGTCTTTTTTAAGGATCAGCTTAGCCCGGTTCCGGGTAGGGAGAATATTTTCCTCCAGGTTGGGCTGGTTGATCTCCCCCCAGATATGCGCAGCCATTGCCCTGCTCTCCTTTTCGGACAGATGTGAAAAACGGTGAAAATAGGAATGGGGGTTCTTGAAGGCCGTTTGTTTAAGCGTTTCAAATCGTTCAATATACCAGCAACGGATGGCGGCCGGAGCCGCATCCACATAAATGGAAAAATCAAAAAAATCCGACACGAAGACATCGGTTTCTTTGCCGGTGGTTTTTCCGCCCTGCAATACATTGATCCCTTCCAGGATGACAATATCCGGCTGCTCGATCCAACGGGTTTGCTCTTCCTGAACATCATAATACAAATGCGAGTAAACGGGAGCCGGCACCCTGGGAAGGCCCGATTTCAGATCGGCCAAAAACCGAATCAGTTTACGCGCGTTGTAGCTTTCCGGAAAGCCCTTCCGGTTCATCAGGTTTTGCTGCTCTAACACGCGGTTGGGGTACAGGAAGCCATCTGTGGTAACCAGCTCTACCCTGGGTTTACCCGGCCACAGGCTCAGCAGATGCTGCAATACGCGGGCTGTCGTACTTTTCCCCACCGCCACACTGCCGGCGATGCCAATAATAAAAGGCACTTTCTTGATCCGGGTATGCAAAAACTTGTCGGTTACCGTATACAGTTCCTTGCTCGCCTGGACGTAAAAGGTAAGCAGCCTGGACAGTGGCAAGTACACCTGTCCCACCTCCTCGGGAGTCAACGGCTCGTTGAGCGCCTTCAGCTTTTCAATATCTTTATTGAGCAGATGGGTGATGTCGTGGTTCTTTAACCGGGCCCATTCTTCCCGCCCGAAGGTAAGGTAAGGGGAGTATTTTTTTGGATGCTGCATGATTGTTTCCTTTACGAAGTGGACCTATTCGAATTGTTGCATTTTTACCAGCCGGTAATAATAGCCTCCCTTGTTAATCAGCTCATTGTGTTTTCCGCGTTCGACGATCTTGCCTTGGTTGAGCACGATGATCTCGTCTGAGTTTTGAATAGTGGACAGCCGGTGGGCGATCACGATAGAGGTGCGGTTTTGCATGAGCTTGTCAATGGCCTCCTGAACGAAGCGCTCGCTTTCGGTATCCAATGACGAGGTGGCTTCATCCAGTATCAGGATAGGCGGATTCTTTAAAACCGCCCTGGCGATGGTCAGCCGTTGTCTTTCCCCGCCACTCAGCAGGCTGCCGCGGTCCCCGATATTGGTGTCATACCCTTTTTCTTTTTGTACGATAAAATGATGGGCATTGGCTACTTTGGCCGCTCTCTCTACTTGTTCCCCGGTGGCTTCCGGCGTTCCCAGGGCAATGTTGTTGAAAATGGTATCGTTAAACAAAATAGGTTCTTGGGTGACGATGCCCATCAGCCCACGCAGATCGGCGATCCGGTAGTCTTTGATGTTGACGTCGTCTATGGTTATTGCTCCTTTTCCCACATCATGAAACCTGGGAAGCAGGTCCGCCAGGGTAGATTTTCCGGCCCCAGAAGCCCCCACAATGGCAGTCATCTGTCCTTTTTTAATCTGCAGGTTGATGTCATTAAGTATCTCCTTCTGGTGATAGGCAAAACAGACGTCTTTAAAAACAATAGCCTGTTGGAAGTCGGCAATGGGAATCGCGTCGGGTTTTTCTATAATCTTTTCATCGGTGTCCAGGATATGCTGGATACGTTCCATACTGGCCCGGCCTTTTTGGATGTTATAAGCAGCAGTGGAAAAGGATTTCAGTGGGGCGATGATCTGTGAAAAGATGGCAATATAGCCAATAAATATATCCGCGCTAACCAAGGGAGGGTCACCGAGTGCCAGACGGCCACCGAAATAAAGGACAATGCAAAGCACGATAATGCTTAGAAACTCAGACATGGGGGAAGCCAGATCCCGTCTGCGATTGATGCTGTTTTTAATGTGGTAAAGCGTTTCATTTTCTTCCAGAAACCGGCTCTTTCGTTGCTTTTCCGCATTGAAAGCTTTCACCACGCGCATACCGGCCAGGGTCTCCTCCATGAGGGAAAGCAAATCTCCCAGTTTGCTCTGCCCGGCTACCGACTTGCGTTTTAGCGATTTACTTACACGTCCGATCACAAAACCGGTTATCGGCAGAAAGATCAGCAAAAACAGCGTAAGCTGGGGGCTGAGCACCACCAAAGCAATGACGAAAACAATAACGGTAACCGGTTCCCGGAAAACGGTGACAAGCACACTGATGATGGAGGTTTCCACTTCCTGCAGGTCGTTGGTCATCCGGCTTAGAATATCCCCTTTACGCTCCTCGGAAAAATACCCCACCGGCAACTTGAGCACTTTGGCATACAGGTCAGCCCGCATGTCGTTAATCACGGAGTTGCGGATGGGAGAATTGATCCAGGAACTGAGGTAAAGAAAAAAGTTTTTGAGAAAAATAGCAGAAATAACGGTCAGGCAGATGAATCCCAGGGCCTGTACTTTCCCCTGGTGGATAATAACCTGTGAAAGATAGTAATTGAAAGTGTCCGCAACGGCTGCCGCAGAAAATTCAAATTCCGGTTTGACCTGAATCAGATCGGTTTTGCCAAAGATAAGCGACAGAAAAGGGATGAGCATGGTCAGCGAAACCAGAGAGAAAACAACGGAGAGCAGGTTACATATAAAATAGGCGATAATGGCTTTTGTATGCCGTTTTAAATATTTAAAAACTGGATACAGGCTTTTCATAAATTGCTTTGGAGTGACCGCTACTGAATAAAAAAGCGTAAATTTACAACATATTCAATCAAAACAGACATACACTATGGAAGAGGGAAAGCGGCAAAAACAAGTGGGGAACCTTATACAGCAGGAGCTAAGCACTATTTTTCAGTATCTCGGGCTGAATATGATAAACGGTGCGTTGGTATCGATTTCCACGGTGAGAATGACCCCGGATCTGTTGGAAGCCAGAGTATACCTGAGTATTTATAAAGCAGAGGATGAAAAAGCGGTAATGGAACACATTGAAGCCAAGCAGGGAGAAATAAAACGGCAATTAGGCAATAAGCTGCGGCATCAGCTGCGGCGCATTCCCGTCCTGGCTTTCTACCTGGATGACACATTGGACCATGTCTTTAAAATGGAAGAGGTATTTAAAAAGATCCATGAAGAGGATGCCAAACGGAAAAAATAGCCGTTCGCATTATTTTTTAACGCAACAAGCCCCTTACCTTGATCTGGCAATTTGCATCACGATACATCCGTGCTAAAAAATCTACACAGGCGATCAACATCATATCCTGGGTAAGCATGGGTGCCATAGCTGTAGGAGCAGCTGCGCTGATTATTGTATTAAGCGTATTCAATGGTTTTGAAGGACTGGTCAAATCCTTGTATTCTTCTTTTTACCCCGAACTGAAAATATCTCCCGTGTACGGGAAAACCATGCTTGTGCCGGCTTCCCGCCTGGATTCCTTAAAAACACTGCCCGCGGTAAAGCATGTTTCCAGTTCGTTGCAGGAAAAAGCCCTGCTCCAGTACAATGGCGAAAAAATGATTGTGGAATTGAAAGGCGTGGACAGCGCTTTTTTGCAAGTAACCGGGATTAAAGGAAAAATGGTACGGGGTTCCTTTGACGTGGGCACAACGGAAGTCCCTAAGGCGGTTTTCGGCGTGGGGGTGGAATCAATTTTAGGGGTGGATGTCCAAAATGCCCTTTTGCCGGTTGTGGTGTATCTGCCCAGGGCTACCGGCGGAAACTTTATGCTCCCGCAGCAGGCTTTTTATACCGGCCAACTTATCCCCGCAGGATCTTTCGCCATACAGCAGGATTTTGACAACAAATATGTACTTACGGATCTAAGTTATCTGCAATCGTTGATGGGCAAGCCGTCAAACGAAATATCCGCGTTGGAGTTATCCTTAAAGCCAGATATAGACATGGATAAGGTACAAAAAAGCGTGGCGCGGTTATTTCCCGCAGCAAAGTTTAAAATAGAAACCCGCTATGAACAAAACCGTGCGCTTTACCTGGTGATGCAAACCGAAAAGTGGGCGGTTTACGCGATATTATGTTTCATATTCATTATCGCCGCCTTCAACATGATCGGCGCGCTGTCCATGCTGGTAATTGAGAAGCGCAAAGACATTTCCATCCTGAAGGCTATGGGAGCAGGGGACAGCCTGATTCAACGTATCTTTTTAGCGGAAGGATTACTCATCTCTTTTATAGGGGCCACCTTAGGCACCATATTCGCCCTACTGATATGTCTTGGACAGCAGCATTTCGGCTGGGTAAAGCTGGGGGGAGGCACTTTCGTGATCGACGCCTATCCGGTGAACATGCAATGGCTTGACTTTTTACTGGTATGGGTGACCATCCTGGTGGTCTCGCTTTTAGCCGCCTGGTATCCGGCCCGCAAGGCCGCCCGTCAGCCAGTAAACCTGAAAACGGAATAATGGCCAGCTTTTGCGGCTGATTTGCCGGTCGCAAAATCACGACAGGGCATACCGCCCCACCCGACTATTGATGTCAGGCGTGACCTAAGACTATGCCATTGTAAACAACAATGGACAGCAAACTAACCTTTTAGGTAATCAGCGCCCCGAGCGGGAATGCGCCATGGAATAGCCTTTAATACATAGCGAGGCGTACGATACGGGCTGCCCGGCGCAAGGAAACGCGTTTGGCCTTGCCTGCGCTTTAGATTTTCTATATCTTAGTGCACCATTTAATACCGTTTAAAACCCAATCTATGAAAACAGGAGAATTACCGAATGATCGCAGAAGCTTTTTGAAGAAAACAGCCGGTTTAGGCGCGCTAACCGCGTTGGGGGGCCTCCTTCCCGGCAGTGCATTGGCAGCCATCGGAGACCGAGAACCGGTTTATCCCGAGAAGGGGCATATCTTTCTTTGCCAACCTTATTTGCAAAACCCGCTTCCTACGGCTATGACCCTCCGCTGGATTAACAACTGGCCTTCCTATGGTTGGGTTGAGTTTGGAGAGACCCCCGCCCTGGGTAACAAGGCGCAGCATGTAACCGACGGCTTGGTAGATGCCTACAACAGAATAAACAAAGTAACACTCCAGTCCCTTAAACCCGGCACTAAATATTACTATAAAGTCGTTTCCAAGGCCATCAGCAGTTTTAAACCCTATAAGCTGGAATATGGGAAAACCATTGCCACGAAAATAAAAAGTTTCGTAACCCCGGTTAAACGCCCGGAGGACTTTACCATGCTGATTATGAATGACATTCACGACCGGCCGGAGTCCATCCCGCTTTTGATGGGTTTAAATAAAGAGGCCTTCGATATGGTCTTTTTTAACGGGGACATGTTCAATTATCAAACCGATGAACAACAGATCATTGACCATTTGTTGCAACCTTGCGTAGCGAGTTTTGCAGGGGAACGCCCTTTTATGTACGTCCGGGGCAATCACGAAACCCGCGGTAAATACCGGCGGGAATGGTGCCGCTATTTTACCAACCCCGAAGAAAGGCATTACTTTTCCTATACAGCCGGGCCGGTACATTTTATCGTGCTGGATACGGGAGAAGATAAGGAGGATGACCATCCGGTATATGCCGGGCTTGTGGATTTTGACGGCTACCGGGAAGAGCAGGCCCGCTGGCTTGAACAGGAAATGCAAAGCCCGGCCTATAAAAAGGCGGCCTTCAGGGTGGTACTGATGCACATACCGGCTTTCTACTCCGGCGACTGGCACGGTACCCTGCATTGCCGCAAACTTTTCGCACCCTTGTTTGACCGCTATAAAGTGGATATGTGTATTCACGGCCACACCCATCGCTACAGCATTCATCCCCCGGTAGCCGGGAAACACAGCTATCCGATCATCATCGGGGGTGGGCCCCAGGAAGGAAGGCGGACCCTCATCAGGCTAAAAGCCAATAAAAACCAACTGCGGATTAATATGTTGGACGACAGCGGCAAAGAAGTGGGGAAATATGTGCTGTAGAATTGCGTACCTTTGTACCAAAAGAAGGGTAACTCGTGAACATCCTGCCGGATTGGCTTGTTACCATTTTTGATATTTTAAATTTGAAAAACCATTTGCATGATACGCATCAGTGAAAAAGCAAAAGAAAGGGTATTAGCGCTGCGCAATAGTGACGGCCTCGGAGCGGATTATTTCCTCCGGGTTTCCGTGGTAGGCGGTGGTTGTTCAGGGCTGAGCTATAAGATGGACTTTGACAACAAAAGCCAGCCGGAAGACCAGGTTTTTGAGGACAATGGCATGAAACTCGTCACCGATCTAAAAAGCCTGCTGTACCTTTATGATACCATTTTAGAGTTTTCCGACGGACTAAATGGCAAAGGGTTTTATTTTAACAATCCCAACGCCAGCAGAACCTGCAGCTGCGGGGAAAGCTTTGCCGTTTAAAAAACAGTGGAGGTCTTAATCCTCCTCTTCGTCCTCATCGGGCTCCAGCTCAAAGTCTTCTATGAACTTGGTGGTAAACTTACCACTCCGGAAACGTTCATCCTTCATCACTTGCTTGTGAAAAGGAATAGTCGTTTTTACGCCATCGATAATGTATTCGCTTAAAGCCCGCTCCATCGTCTGAATCGCTTCTTCACGGGTTTGTGCCACGGCGATGAGTTTGGACAGCAGCGAATCGTAGTACGGCGGTATAACATAGCCCGCATAGATATGGGAATCGACACGAACACCATGACCGCCGGGCGTATGCAGGGTGGTGATCTTTCCCGGAGAAGGCCTGAAATCATGATAAGGGTCCTCGGCATTGATCCGGCATTCTATGGAGTGCATGGTAGGCTCGTAATTTTTTCCACTGATGGCAATGCCCGCGGCAATTTTAATTTGCTCCTTAATGAGGTCGAAGTTGATCACCTCTTCGGTAACCCCATGCTCCACCTGTATACGGGTATTCATTTCCATAAAGTAAAAATCCCTGTTTTTATCCACCAGGAACTCTACCGTCCCCACCCCTTCATAGTTGATGGCTTCCGCGGCTTTTATGGCCGCTTCGCCCATGGCCTTACGCAATTTGGCGGTCATAAACGGAGAGGGAGATTCTTCTATCAATTTTTGATGCCGGCGCTGGATGGAGCAGTCCCGTTCACTCATGTGGCATGCCTTGCCATATTGATCGCCGGCGATCTGAAACTCAATATGATGCGGCTCTTCCACAAATTTTTCCATATAAATGCCATCATTTCCAAAAGAAGCACGGGCCTCGACTTGTGCGGCATTGAAATGATGTTCAAGTTCTTCTTCGTTCCAGACCACGCGCATTCCCTTTCCGCCACCGCCGGCCGTCGCCTTCAGCATCACCGGATAGCCCACTTTCTTTGCCAGCCTGATGGCCTGCTCGGCGCTGTCCAACAGGCCCTCTGATCCGGGGACTACGGGGACGCCGGCGGCAATCATCGTTTCCTTAGCGGTAATCTTATCGCCCATTTTACGGATCATTTCCGCACTCGGGCCGATAAATTTTACACCATGTTCCGTACATATTTCCGCAAAACGGGCGTTCTCCGCCAAAAAGCCATAACCGGGATGGATAGCATCCGCATTGGTGATCTCGGCAGCAGCCATAATCCGGGGAATATTCAGGTACGACTCGCTGCCGGCAGGCGGACCGATGCAGACGGTTTCGTCCGCAAATTTCACGTGCAGGCTGTCGATGTCGGCGGTAGAATGTATGGCTACCGTCTTAATGCCCATTTCTTTACAGGTGCGGATAATGCGCAAGGCGATCTCTCCCCTGTTGGCTATCAATATTTTTTTAAACATATCGAGATTCCTTTCCATTCATTTATGGTTCTACCAGGAATAATGGTTGATCGTATTCTACCGGGGAAGCGTCATCTACCAGGATTTTCACAATTTTGCCGCTTATTTCACTTTCTACTTCGTTAAACAGCTTCATCGCTTCGATGATACAAACGACCTTTCCGGGCGCCACATCATCGCCCACATTCACAAATACCGGTTTGTCCGGAGAGGGACTGCGATAGAAGGTGCCGATCATGGGAGACTTTATCGTAATGAGGTTGCTTTCTTCTTTCTTCGTTTCGGAAGCCGGTTTCTCCGCGGGAGCGGGCGCCGGTTGTTGAGGAGCAGGAGGCGCAGAAACCGGGTAGGGCATGGCCGGGTTAACAACCGGCACCGTCGCGGGAACAGCGGGCATGGTAGCCTGGTCTTCCTGCTTTTGCTCCTTCTTTATGGTAATTTTGAAATTTTCCTGTTCAATGTGTAATTCGGTTAAATTGGATTTGTTAATTAACTTAACCAGTTCCTGGATTTGTTTAAATTCCATAGTATTATTTTTTGATAGGATAGAAACGAGCAATGAAGCTACATAAAAGTTCGGAGAATGCGCTTCGTATCTCGACTTATTTCACCCGCTCAACATATTCGCCGGTCTGGCTGTTGATGCGGATCACTTCATCGGTATTGATGAACAAAGGCACCTTGACGGTAGCGCCTGTTTCCACCGTTGCCGGCTTCAAGGTACGGGTAGCGGTATCCCCTTTAAGGCCGGGCTCGGTGTAGGTAACCTTCAGCTCAATCTTGTCGGGCAATTCTGCGCTCATGGGTTCATCGGTTTCCGTATTGATCAGGATAAAGCAGGCTTGCCCCTCCTTGTAAAAATCAGCACCGTTCACTTTGCCTTCCGGCATGGCAAACTGTTCATAGGTTTCGGTACTCATAAAATGAAACCCGAGGTCATCTTTGTACAAAAATTGAAAAGGCCTTTTCTCCACACGTACAGGATAAATGGTCTCACCGGAGTTCCAGGTATGCTCCAGGCTTTTGCCCGATTCGATGCTCTTGAGTTTGGCCCATACTTTAGCGGCTGCTCTCGCCGTCTTGTTCTGGCCAAAATCCACTACCTGGTATAACTCGTTGTTCAACTTGAGGATAAGCCCCATACGCATGTCTGATGTAGATGCCATAGAAGATTTTTTTCTTAAGGAAACATTAAAATAGAACGCAAAAGTATAACATTGTGGGAAATTGCACGAATTCCGGTCAAAAAAGTAAAAATTCGTGAGCAGGTGAGGTAAATTTTCTTACTTTTGTGGCAGTGATTTATTTTATTCCAACTAAACTTTTTACTCATGCTCAAGACCTGTTCCAAGTGTAAGTCACAGGAGA
>CAYXRN010000125.1:0-9372 GCA_964467635.1 uncultured Chitinophagaceae bacterium
GTGAGCCCTCTTTTTTTGAAGGGCGCAAAGGTACGAAGAAATTGAGACTTGAGGAGGAATACCGAAAAATAAAAAATACACTTACTTTTGCCCCTTTTTGAAGTGGCGCCCCAAATGGTGAATACCAAGAAACATGTTTTATTAAGACGACGCATCATGCGGAAGCTGACCAAAAACACCGGTCAGGCTGCGCAGCACTTTCCCGTCCCCCCTTTGGACAAAAAGGCCGTAAAACGCATTTTAATATGCCGACCCAACCACCGTTTGGGCAATATGCTGCTTATCACACCGCTGGTGCAGGAAGTAGCCCGCACTTTCCCCGAGGCGCGTATAGACCTGTTTGTCAAAGGCGGCATCGCCTCTGTTGTTTTTGAACATTACGCGTGCATAGACCGGATCATTATGCTTCCCAAAAAAACGTTCCGGTACTTTTTTAAGTACTTAAGCGGCTGGATGCGCATCAAACAAAGACGATATGAATTGGTGATTAATGTCATCCCTCATTCGGCCTCCGGTAAGATTGCGACGAAAATGGCCAGGACAAGCCACCCATTTTTTGGAATGGTCACCGAAAAGCAACTGCAACAATGGCCGAATCATATACAGATGGCCCAACAGCCGGTTTATGCTTTAAGGGCATACCTCCATCAAGCCGGTATACAGCCCGACGACAGGCCTGTTCCGCTTATGGATTTAAAATTAAGCGCAGAAGAGCTGGACCATGGAAGCGCCCTGCTCAGGAAAATGGCGGGAAACCATAAAAAAACCATCGGTATCTTTACCTACGCGACCGGCAGCAAATGTTTCCCTAAAAGTTGGTGGGATCCTTTTTATGAAGCGTTGAAAAATAAGTATCCGGATTACAACCTTATCGAGATACTGCCGGTGGAGAATGTGTCGCAAATTGATTTTAAGGCCGTCAGTTTTTATAGCAAAGATCTTCGTGAAATCGGTGCATTCATCGCCGCTACCGAGCTATTCATTGGTGCGGACAGTGGAATGATGCACCTGGCCAGCGCTTCACGCACCCCTACAGTCGGGCTTTTTTCCGTCACCGATGCACAAAGATATCGGCCTTATGGAAATGGCAGCGTGGCCATTGAAGTAGAAGGAAACAGGTTCGACAAATGTCTGGAAGCCGTAGAGCAAATACTCCTTACTCAATAACGGTGATTTTTTTTCATCGGCGTCAGCTCTCCCCGCAGCGCACTTTGCAACAGCTTTTTGGTCGTGTCGGGGTCTTTTTCCAGACCAAGTACAAACATGAGTTTGGTAATTGCCGCTTCAAAAGTCATATCAAAACCCGTGATTACGCCGGCTTCTTTCAGGTATTTGCTGGTTTCATACTGGCCAAGAGAGACGGAACCCCCGTCACACTGGGTAATGTTTAAGACCACAACGCCCCGATTCACCGCTTCCTTAATACAGGTGATAAACCAGGGAATAGTGGGCGCATTGCCACTGCCAAAGGTTTCCAGTACAACACCCTTTAACTTACGGGTGTGGAGGATGGCCCTTACGGTATTCTTTTGTATCCCTGGAAAGAGACGCAGCACAGCAATATCTTTCTGCAGCTTGCGATGTATTTTCAATACTCCCTCGGGTTGTGGCAAAATCAATGCTTTCCGGTATTTAATGGACACTCCGGCTTCGGCCAAGGTAGGGTAATTCATGGAATAAAAGGCTTCAAACTTCTCCGCGTCGTATTTCTTGGTGCGGTTGCCCCTGAACAACTTGAAATCAAAATAAATACAGACTTCGGGGACCATGGCCTGGTCATTTTCATCTTTAGCAGCCGCTACCTCTATAGCCGTAATAATATTTTCCCGGGCATCGGTCCTGATTTCTCCGATCGGAAGCTGGGAGCCGGTAATAATAACGGGCTTACCCAAATCCTCCAACAAAAAACTCAGTGCAGATGCGGTAAAAGACATGGTATCCGAGCCGTGGAGAATCACAAAGCCATCGTAGTATTGATAATTCCGACCGATAAGCTCCGCTAGCTCAATCCAAATATCGGGATGTATGTCAGAAGAATCCATCGGTGGCTTGAGGGAATGCACAAAGTAGTGGTATCCCAGGCGATACATCTCTGGAATTTTTTCTTTGATTTCCGAAAACCCCAACGGCCGCAGGGTACGTAATTTATTATCGTAAATCATCCCTACCGTACCACCGGTGTAGATAACTAATATTTTAGGAGTTTGGCGTAGATGAATGCTCATGCTGCTTTTCTTCGGAAGTGGCAAATTCTGAATAATTCCTGACTTGTCCTTTTAAACGAATTAAACAATATTGCAGAAAGACCATTAAATTTTATAGAATAGCAAGCATTCTTTTCGATGCGCTATAGCCTGTTTATCTTATGTTGTTATTTGTTAAGAATTTTTGAAAAATCACAACTGGTAGATCTGGCCCGCATTCGCAGTAGTCACCGCTGCTACTTCGGCCAATGGAACGTCTTTTATCGCGGCTAACTTTTCGGCAATATGGGGAATGTAACTGCTTTCATTGCGTTTCCCCCGATGCGGTGCCGGAGTCAGGTAAGGGGCGTCTGTCTCAAGTACCAGATGCTGAAGCGGGATCTCCTTTATCACTTCCGGTAAAGTAGCCTTCTTAAAGGTAACAATGCCGCCTACGCCCATGAAGAATCCCAATCCAATAATCTCTTTTGCCTGCTTTACCGTCCCGGAAAAACAATGAAAAATCCCGGTAAGCGCCCCATTTTGTTTGGATCGGACAATGTCAATGCAATCATCCAGGGCATTTCTCGCGTGAATGACAATGGGCAGTTGATGTGCCAATGCCCAATCGATCTGCTGCTTAAAGGCCGCGATCTGTTGTTCTTTGTAGGTCACGTCCCAATAAAAGTCCAGCCCGATTTCTCCTACCGCGGCAAAAGAATGTTGGGCCAGCCACTTTTTAATGACTCCCAGCTCCTCTTCCCAGTTGTCTTTTACACTGCCGGGATGCAGCCCCATCATGGGCAAAGCACGGCCTGAGAAATTTTTTTCCATCCGTAAAAGCGCATCAATGGTGCCGCTGTCAATATTGGGAAGATAAATTTTTTTTACTCCTTTAGCGGCAGCCCGCTGCATAATGGCGTCCCGGTCTTCGTCGAAATCTTCGAGGTACAGGTGTGCGTGTGTGTCAATCATTTTTGGTCCGCGCGTTTTTTTTAATGGTCTGCAAGCAGGGAAGGTACGGAGATTTTGAGAAGGGAAAAATCAAAAGTTTTAATTTCGCAGGATGGAATTGTTTTTTACCCTGGAAGAAATTGACCGGGCGGCCCGGCTGTTTTGGGAATTATCGGGAAATACGCGGATTTTTGCCTTTCACGGCCCCTTAGGGGCCGGGAAAACCACTTTTATCGCTGCCCTCTGCCGGGCGAAAAGCGTAATTGATGCGCCCTCCAGCCCCACTTACTCCCTCATCAATGATTACCTGCTTACCGATGAAAAAGGTGAAAAAAAGCACTTTTATCATATGGACATGTACCGGGTCAAGGAGGAAGAAGAGGCAATTCAGGCCGGGGTAGAAGACTGTCTGTATAGTGGCGCGGTCTGCTTTATTGAATGGCCGGAAAAAATACCCGGGATGCTGCCAGAGGAAACCCTGCATGTCTTTCTTTCTGTAAAAGGAGAGGGCAGGAGATTGCATACCACCTGATCTTCTGGGAAGGAACCTTTCATTCCTTTCTGAATTTCACTATCTTTGAGGATGCTTTGTTTTGAGAGCTGGAGCCTATGGAATTGAAAAAAAATATTGTCAGTCCGTCCTTTCCCTACTTGCCCCAGGAAGAAATGCTGGATGTAGGCAGAAAGCACGACAGATTGTTTATAGGGATTCCGAAAGAATGTTCTTTTCAGGAAGACCGTATTGCACTTACGCCTCAGGCGGTTAGCGTATTGGTCAGCAACGGACATGAAGTAGCCATTGAGCATGAAGCGGGAGAAGGCGCTCATTTTTATGACACGGATTACTCCGAAGCCGGGGCCCGTATTGTCGCCGACAGCAAAGAGCTATTCAAAGCGGAAATTATCGTTAAGTCAGCCCCCGTAAGAGCAGAGGAGATCACCCTCATGCATCCCGGGCAGATTGTGATATCGCCTTTACACCTGCCACAGTTAAGCGGCGCGCAGTTGCAGCGAATGATGCAGAAATCCGTTACCGCTATGTGTTTTGAATCCCTGAAAGACGATGCGGGTTCCTATCCTATTGTGCGTTCCATGAGTGAAATTGCTGGCAGTGCCTCTATGCTTATTGCCGGCCAGTATCTGAGTAATACCGATAGGGGGAAAGGCGTACTTCTAGGAGGAATTTCAGGGGTGCCCCCAACTAAAGTAGTTATTATCGGCGCGGGGGTCGTGGGGGAATATGCAGCTCGTACGGCGCTTGCACTGGGCTCTTCTGTAAAAATTTTCGACAACAACATCTACAAGCTCAAACGGTTGCAAAATAATATCGGCGTACGGCTCTATACTTCCGTCGTCAATCCGCATACGCTTGCCGAACAACTTCTGGATGCAGATATCGCCGTAGGAGCACTGTCTTCCCGAACAGGACGTACCCCCATTGTAGTGACAGAAGAAATGGTCAGTAACATGAAAGCCGGCTCGGTGATCGTAGATGTAAGCATCGACAGGGGCGGTTGCTTTGAAACCTCTGAGGCCACTACACATTCCAACCCGGTCTTCAAAAAATACGACGTATTGCATTATTGCGTACCCAATATTCCGTCAGGATTCGCCCGTACGGCTTCCCAGGCGATCAGCAATGTGTTGATGCCGTTGTTGATACAAGCGGCAGATGATGGCGGTTTTGACAATGAAATATGGAAAAAACAAGGGGTCCGGGAAGGTATTTACTTGTATAAGGGCGCGTTGACCAACTTTCACCTGAGCCAGCGCTTTCACCTGAAGTACACGGATCTGGAACTGCTGAGAGCGGCGAAAGGCTAATTATTTGATTATGAAACCAACTCCCGCGCTAACCACCACATTATGATCCCGATGATTGCGCAGGAAAGCATGATTATCAGAAATATCCAACAATCCGTATTGCAACTGCAAAGAAGCCGTCCACCGTTCACCAATAAGATAATTGAGCGAGCCCAACCAACGCAGATCAAGGGGATTAATGCCATAATTCGCTTCCTGATTACGTGTAAGGTCTGCCGGAGCAGGGTCCGAAGGTGCGGCATACATAACCATATAGTTGGCATTGTAGTCCACCCTTTGCCGACTTCCGATCACTTTTTCCAAAATAGAAAGCTGCAGGCCGCTTCCCACCGTAAATCGCTCCGTTAAATGGTATTGAACCGTTAGCGGCACATCTACATAATACAACCTGCTGATGCGAAAGTTATGCCGGCTTTCTACAGCCATGGCAGCCATGTTGCCTTCCGTATTGGGAACGCTTTTGTTCAAATGCCCGTTGGAAATATCAACAGGAGATACCAGCGCCAGTCCGGCCTTAATGCCCAGCCTATCAGAAACATTTTTACTTACATAAACCGCCGGATAAATATCGACAGGTGTCCCTTTTAATACGGGATTAAAGTTTTCATGTGGTTTACCAAAACTGGCGCCCCCATTGGCTTTTAATTTTACACCGATGTGCAGCGGACGCCCGGTCCTTTCCGTTGACTTTAATGCCTTTTCGTGACCTTGGGTTCGTTGAGACAAGAGCTGTGCGGTGTACCTTTTCCTGAGCCTGTCTTGCAGCGGGATCTGCTGCAGAGCGCCCGCGAAGGCCGGTACAGAGGCGCTGCCCGCTACCGTTACATTTTTAGGAATATAGAGCGGTGGTAAATGATCACGCTGGATCATTTTATTATTTCTCCCCGGAGCAGGCCACTTATGGCTTGCAACAGGTTTTGACGGTTTGTTGCTTTTTACTGCATATTCTGTAGGCATTTTAGCATCCGGACTTGTTTTAGGGTACGGATGGCTCATTGTGTTGGCAGGAGAAGGCAAGTCTTCCGGAGGGGTATACACCCACTTTGTATTTTTTTGAACGGGGGTTTCGGCAGGGCGATGAAAAAAGACCTGCCAGATGGAAAGGCCAATAAGTGCCAGGCAGGCTGCGGCTACGGTCATGCGCCTGATAACTAAAGCGATCGTTTTTTGCTTACCGGTAACCGCCTTGGCATCCAACAGCGGCTGCATAGCCTCCCATCCCTTCGCAGCATCAGGTACGGAGGTTTGATCCAGCTTAAGTCCTAATTCATCTTTAGTCGTTTTTTGTTTCATTTAGCACTTTTTCCTGATACCGGATATGCCTTTTAAGTTGCTTTTTAGCTTCTGATAAATGCCACCGTGAAGTACCTGTTGTTATGTTAAGCACTTCAGCTACTTCTTTATGGGAATAACCATCGATTACAATAAAATTAAAAACAGCACGCGTAACAGCGGGTAATTTTTTAACCAGGCGAAGGACTTCATCGGCCTCCATCCGGGAGAACCCTTCATTCAGACTGTGGTTTGGCACGTCCCTTTCGGTCAGTTCTCTGCTACTGACCTGCCAGGTTCTTTTATCCCGCCTGACCTGGTCTATGGCGGTGTTCACCATAATGCGATGAATCCATGCGCCGATATCGCCTCGGGCGGGATTATACTTTTTTAGATTCTGAAAGACTTTTAAAAACCCTTCATTGACGACCGTCATGACATCTATGCTTTGCGGCAGGTAACGGTTGCAGGTACGATAAGCCATGTCAAAATATTGTTTGTAAAGCACCTCCTCCGCCCTCCTGTCGTGGCGTAAACATGCTTTAATAAGCCGTTTTGTCTCCTTATGTACCGACGGTTCTTTTACCAAGTAAGCAATGGGTTTTCGATGATGTTTGAAAGAAGCGGGTTTACATTAAAGTCAGACAACGAGAAACTGGCTTTCGTTGCATCATCGAAAAAAATTACGGGCGATTTCGCTTGCCAAAATCACCCGTAAACGGATTGCCACTTAATTTGCAGCAGGTTCAAATTTCAGGGTTTTCGTAAACAAATTTTCCCCAACGCTATCTTCATAGCTAAGCTGTAGATTGCTCTCCGTCAATTCCTTTACTGCCCAGTGCAGGGTAGTGTCGTCATATTTTAAGGCAATGGAATCTTCCTGGAAGTTGAAAGCCCAAATTCCGGAGCTGTAAGGCAATGCCAGGGTGTCGGTACTGCAGTCCAGGCTGTCGCTATTAAAGGCGTAGTCATGGTTCAGGTCAAACCTGATCGTATCATCCTTCAAACAATCCCTAAATACACTGCTGTCCACTCCGGCCGTATCTGTCCAAACCAAATCGGTCAGCTGCCAGGTCTGCTGGGCAAGGTTGATTTCCTTTTGGGTGTAATCCGGGGTATCATCATCGTCGTTACAAGAAGCCAGAATCAACCCGAAGCCTAATACCATCAATCCCAGGTACAAAAAATTCTTTTTCATAAGATTTAATAAGCATTTAAAAATGAATAAATAAGTTTTTCACAGAATGGCTATTCTGTACTTTTATTACGTGGGGAGAATGGAAAACGTTGGGAAAAGGTGAAATTTTTTTTCGGCTTTGCTTTTTTAATCGTTTGGCGCATCCGGGGGCCAGCGAAGTGGAAGAATAGAAAAACATGGGCAGCTGCAATTATCCGCCCGAAAACGCAGGCATTAGTTTGCCGACCACCGGTAACCCATTTAGTCACTATGGGAGAAGTCACTGAACGTTCCTATGAAAACCGCATGCTCTCTTTTTTTGAAAGGGACTTTCCAGTTCCCTCTATATTCTATTTTTTGAGGAATCATAAGCCCGTCAAAATGGGTCATGCCTACTTGCATATTTACGTCAAAATCAAAAAGCAGGTTATTGTAAGACAGGCTGTAATTCCTGTAAACAATTTCCATATTTCTCTTATTGAAATAAGTCGTCAGGTTGTTGATAACCACCTGGTCCTTAAATTCCGGTTTAGCCCGTGCCGTAAAAACATAGCAATCTGAAGTATCATACCTAGCCGAATGAATGGAAAAGCTGTACATGGGAGCAATCTTCTCATCAAAGATCGCCACCTTTCCCCCTATGAAAGGAACTCCCCGGACGGGCTGGCCCGGATTGAAAATAAGTTGCTTGAGCTGATCCTGATGGCGTTCCAGTGCGCCGCCAGGATCATTTGCCTTGTTCTGTTCGTGGATCAGATTGGTCTCCCCGCAAATTTTTCCTTCCGTAAAAAAGAGGCTGGCGTATAACTCGGCGGTATAGTAATGGTAATCTCCGTCGCGTTCGTAAAAATTCCCCGTCGTCTTCTCTTTTTTCACCTCCATGGTCCGGCAGCCCGCATTACGATGCTGACGGGTAACGGAAAATAAAGAGGCTACAACCCGGTCCTTCTTATTTAAAATACGAATGTCATTTCTGGCGGTATAGGCCAGGATCCGGAGATTCTTGAACGCCTTGTAAAAGGTAGTGTCTGTTTCCACCCGCCTGATGAAACCGGCTACATCGAATCCGTATTTGGAAGCGGTGATGACCAGCGAATCAAGCTGAATATGCCGCATGACATAGCTGCTGTCCTGTGCGAGCGATAACCTTGCGCTCCCCAGCAACATAAAAACACACAAAAGGCTTCTTTTCATGGTGCAAAAGTAAGGCCTATAACAAAAACCAGACCAGTACTTTTTAAAAAAGGCTCAATTCCACACCCGCCTTAAAATGGAACCCGCTGGTGTTATAACCGGTGATTTCTACAAAATCCTTGTCCAGTATATTGTTTAAAGAAATGAAGGCCCGGTAGCGTTTTCTGAAGGTATATTGCGCATAGCAGTTGAGCAGGAAATAAGGGTCTAAAGTTTTGACTTCCTGGGCCAGCGTTGTCGTATTGAAAACCAGGTCCTTCCGGTCTCCGGCATACTGTCCATCCACGCTTAGGTATAAATTGGGCAGTAATTGATAGCCAACGGACAGGCCGGCGCTGTTTTCCGGGCGCTTAAATAAATTATTATAGGTAGAATCCTTATCCGTTACTTCCCCGGTTACATAGGCATACCATCCGGATATTTTTATTTTATCCGTAACCCGGTAGGTCACAGCAGCTTCCCCCCCGGTAGCCTTTTGTTTGTCATAATTGATGTAATGATAATCGCTGCCAAAAGCAATGATGTCTTTTCCGGTTCGGTGGAAAACGGTAAAGGAAAGATCGAGTTTCCGGTCCATAAACCAGCTTTCGGCACCTGCCTCATAACTCTTACCCACTTCCGGCTGCAACGATGTATTTCCGTAAGGCGAATACAACTGGTAAAGAGAGGGGGAAGTGTAAGAGGAAGCGACATTGACAAAGACTTTGACCCGATCATTGATCAGCCAGGAAGGATTGATTGAAAACACCGGATGAAAGCCATAGGTTT
>CAYXRN010000126.1:0-9370 GCA_964467635.1 uncultured Chitinophagaceae bacterium
AAGCCTTACTGGTAGCCCCGCCAGGGATCGAACCTGGATCCTAAGTTCCGGAAACTCATATACTATCCATTGTACTACGGGGCCAACATTTGAGCAAAGAATGAGCGGCAAAGATATTGTATTTGCCGGACAAAATAAAGCTGCAAAAGACAGGTACGTGGATTATTCCAGTATTTTTTCCATCGCGATACTTCTGGAGCCTTTGATCAACGTTGTAACCTGTTTATAATCTTGTTTGGTAAACCACTGTCGGGCGGTGGATACATCGGGGAAATAAGCGTAGGGGTGCGTCACCTCGCTAAAATCTCCTCCAACGAGAAGGACGTCCTTCCATGTGTATTGTTGAATAAAATCGACCAATTCCTGGTGTTCGGCTTTGCTATCTGCTCCCAATTCCATCATTGCACCCAGAAACAGACTCTTGGTAGCGTCATGCCTGGCTGCGAAGTCGGTAATAGCAGCCCGCATGCTCGAGGGATTGGCGTTGTATGCATCCAGAATAAAGACATTCCTCCCATGATAAACAACTTGAGACCGGGCATTCCCCGGATTATAACCTGCTATTGCGCTGTTGATATTTTCTTCGCTCACGCCAAAATGTTTACCAATGGCAGCTGCGGCGAGCAGATTGTAAAGGTTGTATGTACCGGCGAGCTTTGTAGCAATTATCTTCCCGTAATTGACCTCAGCAACCAGATAAGGCTCTTTTTGCACTGCTTTTCCATGTACCTCCAGATTTTCGGAAGTGCCGTACCAATGCACCAGTTTCAGGCCCTCAGTCATTTCTTTAAAATAAGGGAAATCAGCACAGGCGAAGGCTACACCATTGGTTTCCCTTAATGCGTCAAAAAGCTCTCCTTTGCCTCGTTTTACCCCCTCTAAACCACCGAATCCTTCCAGGTGGGCCTTCCCGATATTGGTGATCAAGCCATGTGTGGGCCGAACAATCTTGCAGTAGTGCTCGATCTCTTTTTGGTGATTTGCTCCCATTTCTATCAGCGCTATTTCTATTTCCGGCTTGATGCGCAGCAGGGTCAGTGGAATGCCGATATGGTTGTTGAGGTTGCCCTCAGTAGCATAAGCATGAAAAGTAGTTCGGAGAATAGCGTGAGTCAGCTCTTTTGTGGTTGTTTTTCCATTGGAGCCGGTTATGGCGATAAAGGGAATGGAAAATTGCGTCCGGTGATAGGCGGCCAGCTGTTGTAATGCGTTTAATACATCAGGAACCAGTAAAATGCGATCGTCGGTCTGGTATTCAGGTTCGTCAACTATTGCATAGGCGGCCCCTTTTTTCAGGGCCTGACCAGCAAAGCTATTTCCGTTGAAGTTAGGACCTTTTAAGGCAAAAAAGAGGCTGTTCTGTTGAATGCGACGCGTATCGGTCTGAACATTGGGATGTTCGAGATAAAAGGAATAAAGCTCTTCTGTTGTTAGCATGAAGGTGTTACCGTTTAGCCCGCGGCGTACGGAAATAATTTCCTGTTTTGAAACCATTGCCTTCCTGGCTGCCGACACGATCCATGGCACAGCGGAAGCCAACAGTATTGCTGGCGCGGTCTTGTTGCATGAATCTACGGGTTCCCGGCGAGAGCCAGTAGGGCATGTCCTGCCAGGAACCACCTTTAATCACACGGCTACTGTCATTTATAAGAGTGGTTTCTCCATAGGCATAGGTCACGTTGGAGGCAGAATCTCCATCCAAGTATCCCCGGAGGTCCGAACGCATGTAGTTCCAGTGCTGAGCCGCAATGGAGTCGGGTTCCAGAACAGTAACCAAATTACCGGTGCTGTCTTTTATGGGCATACCGTATTCATCTGTTTTAATATCCCGATAGACATTCCCCCGGAAAGGATTAAAATCATCTACTTCCAGTGGATTTAATTTCCTGTAAACGTCCTGTACCCATTCACTTACGTTTCCAGCCATATTATAGAGGCCAAAAGCGTTAGGGTAGTAGGCATTTACGGGCGCAGGAATGGAAGCCCCATCGTTTAGGCCTCCTGCAATCCCCATATTATCTCCAGAACCTGTCTTGAAGTTGGCTAAAAACTGACCTTGCCAGGCCCCGTGACGCGGGTCGCGCAGCCCATCGGGATTGATCGCCCAGGGATATACCTGATGGTTCATGACCAGATTCGAGCCGGGTTTACCCTCTTTATGCGAAGGGTCCGGGTTTTGGCCGAGGTAAGCCAAGGCCGCATATTCCCATTCTGCTTCTGTAGGAAGGCGGTAAGCAGGCAGCAGCACACCGTCAGAGAAGCGAATTCTGCGAGGACTGCCATCAGGGTTGACATAGGGTGTCTTCCCGGCCTGCATTTCTTTACCCGGTGTCCCGTTATACATTCCATGCAGATATGCCTTGGTGTCAAAGTTTTGCTCTCCTTGCTGGTTATTGATGTCCGCAGGAGAAAGGATTCCGGCTTTGATCAATAGCATTTCATTCACCCGGTCGGAACGCCATTTACAATATTTGTTGGCCTGCTCCCAGGTTACCCCTACCACGGGAAAGTTATTGTAAGCCGGATGACGAAAATAATATTCTACTAATGGTTCGTTGTAGGCCAGCTGGCTCCGCCATACCAATGTGTCTGGAAGTGCATCACGGTAAACTTCAGGATAAATATTGCCAAAAATCCTGCTCAGCCAGTAGGTGTACTCCCTGTAATTGACATTAGACACCTCTGTTTCGTCTATATAGAAGGAAGATACGGTTACCCGGTGTGGAATATTGTTCCAATCTCCCATTACATCCTCATTTGTAGCACCCATCAGGAACGTACCTCCGGGTACAAAGACCAGCCCGGGGCCTGTATTTTGCTCTACGTTTTCAGGAACGAAAAATCCGCCCCACTTCGGATCGTTATAATTCCAACCCGTAGCGCTTGACTTCTCGTAATTTTTTTTGAACAGCCCGCACGAGCTCAATACCGTCAAGACACAAAACAGCGAAAAGATCGTTTTCAGAAGGCGAAATCTTACCATCGGATATATTTTGAATATCATTTTCTTAACGCAAATGTAAATTTTTTATTTTATCTGAAGGGACAATTTACGAATTAATTCCTTGTACCGTAGCGGAAATGGCAAATTTTTATATTTTTACAAAATAAAAATGACCTGTCTGTCGTTTTTTAGTTTCTTTGCCGGAGGTAGATTTTCCCCTTGGGTATATAAAGACCAGAATTCATGCACAGTAACTTAAAGCTTTTTCTTTTTGCCTCATTATTTACCGGTTTTGCCAAAGTTGGGTTCGCTCAAGGGCCGATTGAGGGTTCTGATGGAGTGGACATCGACGGGCGAGTGAACACCATTAACACTGCTGTTCCTTTTTTGCGTATTTCTCCCGATGCAAGGAGTGGCGCAATGGGCGATGCAGGGGTTGCGATTTCTCCGGATGCCAATGCTACCTTTTGGAATCTGTCTAAACTCACTTTTGCTGAAAACGATGCGGGTGTTTCTGTTACCTACACTCCCTGGCTGAAAGAACTGGTCAACGATGTATTTTTGGCGTATTTAAGCGGCTATAAGCAACTGGATGAAACCCAGGTAATTGCCGCCTCGCTCCGCTATTTTGACCTGGGAAGCATTCAATTCCGGGACATGCAGGGGGAAGACCGGGGGATGTTCCACCCGCGGGAATTTTCTTTTGACGCCGGATATGCCCGTAAATTATCGGAAGAATGGTCCTTGGGGCTCGCCCTCCGATATATTTATTCCAATCTCGCTTCGGGCACTTCAGTAGGCAATGGGTCCGTGACTTTTAAGCCGGGCCAGGCCATCGCTGGTGACATATCCGCGTTTTATACCCACAAAGCTAACTACGACGGTTATCAGTCAGGAACCTGGAACTTTGGTATTGCCATCACCAATATCGGCTCTAAAATCGCCTATGCAAATGATGCACAATTCAAGAATTTTATACCCACGAACTTAGGAGTCGGAGGTGCTTATACCTATCAGTTCGACCAATACAATAAACTTACCGTTACTATGGACGTTAATAAGTTGCTGGTTCCTACGCCTGATACGATTGACGGTGATGAAAATAACGTTTATGATTACAAAGAGAAGACGGTCATCAGCGGTATTTTCGGATCTTTTACGGATGCACCGGGTGGTTTTGGGGAAGAAATAAACGAACTGATGTATTCGGTGGGACTGGAATATTGGTATAATGAAGTACTGGCATTAAGGGCCGGGTATTTTAATGAAAACAAGCATAAAGGAGACCGAAAATTTTTTACACTTGGATTGGGGTTGAAATACCAGATGTTTGGTATCAACTTCTCTTATCTTGTGCCTTCCGGGAAGGGGCCGCAACGAAACCCGCTGTCCAATACACTCCGGTTTTCTTTGTTATTTGATTTAGGTACAAATAAAAATAATCGATATTATTGATTTATGCCGGCAATGCGTATAGGTTTTGGTATAGATTTTCATCAGCTCGCGGAAGGCAGAGCGTTGATGATAGGGGGCGTAGCCGTTCCTTTTTCGAAGGGAAGCATTGGGCATAGCGACGCTGATGTATTGCTTCATGCGATATGTGATGCGTTATTAGGGGCACTGGCTCTTGGGGACATTGGTACGCACTTTCCTGATACCGATCCTGCATATAAAGATATAGATAGCAAAAGGTTGTTGGAAAAAACGTATACGCTGATAACATCTGAAGGCTACAGACTTGTAAATGTAGACTGTACTGTTTGCCTTCAACAGCCCAAACTTAAACCCTTTATCCTCGCTATACGGGAAACGATTGCGCTTTGTTTGAAAGTCCCTGTGACAACCGTTTCGGTAAAGGCCACTACTACTGAGAAAATGGGGTTTGTCGGTAAAGGTGAAGGAATTGAAGCTCATGCAACTGTATTGATTGAAAAGGGTGACTAATATCTGTTTTTCATACATAAATTGTGTGTTTTAATGAATCGAGTACTTTACCTCCTTTGCCTGTTAATAGCGGTTGCTGGTCTTTATAAAAAAACACAGGCACAGTATAATCCGTATAAAGCATTTGCTCCATTAACATCACTGTCCCCTGTAAATAAAATGCGCAGCGCCAATGGCGCTCCCGGTCCGGAATATTGGCAAAATAGGGCGGACTATCAGGTTAAGGTAGCATTCGATACAGCTACAAAAGTCATCAGTGGAAAGGTGACTATAACTTATACAAACAACAGCCCGGACTCTTTATCAAACTTGTGGCTGCAATTGGTTCAAAATATTGATCGTCCTACTCATTCTCCTGAAAAGGGAAAGGAGGGAAGTCCCGGATTTCATATTCATCAAGTAAAGTTATTGTCCGGTCAACTGCTTACCTACAAGATTGATGGCACACGGATGCAAATCCGTTTGCCTGAAAAATTGAATGGAGGCGGAGGGAAGGTAGAATTGACCGTAGCGTACCATTACATCTTACAGCAGTCGAGTAGGGGAGGTCGTTCAGGCTATATGGACACGAAAAACGGACGCTTATATGAGGTATCTTATTGGTATCCGCGTATGTGTGTGTACGATGACCTGAATGGATGGAATACCTTGCCTTTCCTTGGGACAGGGGAATTTTATTTGGATTATGGGAATATTGACTATAGTATAACGATTCCGGCGGGTATGTTGGTTGCCGGCACCGGGGTATTAGATAATCCAGAAGAAGTACTGACTGAAAAAGAAATAAAACAGCTTGAAAAAGCGAGACATTCTGATAAAACGTTATGTATAAGAGGAATTCAAGATATAAAGCGACCGGCTACACGGACTTCCGGTAATGGGCTGCTTACGTGGCATTTCCATATGGAGAATACCCGGGACGTAGCATGGGTAGCATCAGAAAGTGTTCTCTGGGACGCCGCACGAATTAATTTGCCGGAAGGAAAGAAGGCATTGGCCATGAGCCTTTATCCCGTAGAGAGCGCAGGAGACAGTGCTTATGGTAGAGGAACAGAATACTTGAAAGCATCGGTAGAACTGTTTTCGAAAAAATGGTATCCTTATCCGTATAAAACAGCCATTAATGTGGGCGGAAAAGTGGGCGGTATGGAATTCCCGGGCATGGCCATGGACTGGTGGAATGCAAAAAATAAATCTCTGTTTGCGCTTGTTTCTCATGAAATAGGCCACAGCTGGTATCCCATGGTCGTGGGTAGCAATGAGCGCCGTCACGCCTGGATGGATGAAGGGTTTAATACATTTATAGATCTATTGGCACAGGCGGAATTCAATGATGGTGAATATGCGCCAAAGCGGGATGGCGAATACGCCCCCGGCGGAGGTAATCCTGCAGAAGAGATTGTCCCCTTTATTACCGAGAAAAACATTCCACCCATCATGACGCCTGCGGACGCTATACCAAGAAAGTATTTGCATCCGCTGGCATATTTCAAGACAGCTTTTGGGCTGGTATTGCTGCGAAATGTCATTCTTGGGCAGGATCGTTTCGATTATGCCTTTCGTCAATATACACGAGATTGGGCTTTTAAGCATCCTTCCTCTGGGGATTTTTTCAGAGAAATGGAGAGCAAAGCCGGTGCTGAACTGGACTGGTTCTGGCGCGGATGGTTTTTACACAACTGGCAACTGGATCAAGCGGTTCAAGGTGTAAAATATGTGGATGGAAATCCGGCTAAAGGGGCTATCATCACTATAGAGAATCTTAAAAAAATGCCCATGCCTGTCATGCTCCAGATAATGGAAACGAATGGTCGGTTGCACAGGTTAAAATTGCCCGTCGAAATCTGGGAGTCAAGAGCCACAGCGAAAGTTCCCGTAAACACTACCGGCACTATAAAAAAAATAGTACTTGATCCTGAGCAGTTGCTTCCCGATGTGGATAGGGAAAATAATGCATGGGAAAAGTAGGCAATATCAAGGTATACTTATCCATTGTGTGTTATATTAAAGGCCTCAGGGACTTTTCTCACCCTTAATAACCGTCTTTTTAGCGAATATTGGACAGCACAACAGGTCCGGGATGGTTAATTTCTGTTGCATGGTTTGATTCACCGGGCTTTTCGCCTTCCTTTTCCCAAGCGCTGCTTACTATATGTCCATATACGTCTTCGCGATCTGCTCTGGGTTGCTCCGGTACAGAATCGCCGGTTTCCAGAATCCAGGCATCCAATACCTTTTGAAGGAAGTTCAGTGTTTCCTGGTTGGATTTAACTTCAGCTAGATTATGAAGCTGATAAGGATCTTTTTTTACATTATACAATTCTTCTTCAGGCCCCGGGAAGCATGAATATGTTCTCTTGCCCTGGCGTGGTACGATGCTTTGTATGTGCATCCCCCAATTCGTCACCTGCGGGAAAAACGTGGGTGGATTCGCCACATAAAAGCCTTCTGTTGGGATAGGCGTTCCAAATATAAGCCCAGTTTTTTATATCGTACCATGCGCGTATGGGCTGCAAAGACGTGCCAGTTGTGTTCTGCAAAAACAAAATCTCTGGTTTTTCTTTTTGAATTCTGAAGTGGAGGTAAGGGCACAAAATTTACATCCTTTCGGTATTGTCGATTCTTTTTACACTGGCAGGGCTAAAATGGTTGGAGCAACATCAATATAACTGATTTATGCACTAGCCATGGGGTCTACTCTTGTTTTTGTCCATCATACATCATAGGCGGTACTTTTATTTCTCCGGGATTACAGAGTATGGATGCATTTCTTTTAATCTTTTGAAACTATATATTCCTCTTCTTTAACTCTCCCACGGCATGGTTTGCTGCACGGGCTGTAAGTGCCATAAAGGTTAAAGAAGGGTTTTGGTTCCCGGTGGATGTCATACAAGCGCCATCTGTTACAAATACATTTTTGCAACTGTGTACCTGATTCCATTTATTTAGAATAGAAGTCTTGGGATCCTTACCCATTCTCACTCCGCCTACTTCGTGAATATCCAGGCCGGGAGCCTGATGTGTATCCCGGGTATGAATATTCTTACATCCGGATACTTCCAGCATCCTCGCCCCCTGTTCAAGAAAATCGTTCATCAGTTTTATGTCATTGTCATCATAATCTACTGAAATGATCATCTGCGGAATGCCATACGGGTCTTTTTTATCTTTGCTTAACCGTATATGGTTTTCATATTTGGGAACCGTTTCTCCCTGCATCATCATATAAATACTCCAACCACCGGGATCAACCAGTTTATTCTTTAGGCTCTTTCCAATGCCCTGCATCCATTGCCCCCTTTTCCAATTAGCTCTACCAGCACTAAAAGCCACCATATATCCCCGTAGAAAGTCTGTTTCCTGTTTGAATACATTTCTAAAAGAAGGCATAAAAGCAGTAGTCGGGCGACGGCCATAATAATATTTATCTGTGAAGCCGTCTATGGAAGCGGTTATATTTCCGCGATAATTGTGAAAAGCTATATAATGACCAAGCACGCCACTATCGTTACCCAGTCCGTTGGGAAAACGTTTTGAAGTGGAGTTAAGCAGTAAAATATTAGAATTCAGCGTAGAACCGTTTACAAAAATTATTTTAGCATAGAATTCTGTACTTGCTTTGGTCTTTGTATCTATCACGCGTACCCCTGCAGCTTTCTGCTTCCCTTCATCATAGAGAATACTGTGTACTACTGAATCAGGCCGAATGGTCAGGTTGCCTGTTTTTTCGGCCCATGGCAAGGTAGAAGCATTTGAACTGAAATAAGCGCCAAAAGGACAGCCTCTGTAGCACATGTTCCTTGCCATGCATTTATGGCGGCCTTGTTTTTTATGAATTTCTTCGGGCTTAGTGAGATGGGCACAACGACCATTTATGACCTGGCGGTCCGTATAGTGTTCCCCCACCCGTTTTTGAATATGTTTTTCCACACAATTCAGGTCAAAAGGGGGTAAGAATTCGCTATCCGGCAGATTCTTTATCCCGTCTTTATTACCAGAGATACCGGCAAACTTTTCTACATGGGAATACCAGGGGGCCAGGTCGTTGTAGCGTATTGGCCAGTCCACAGCAAAGCCATCTCGGGCAGGGGCTTCAAATTCATAATTGCTCCAACGCTGTGTTTGTCTGGCCCAGATAAGTGATTTTCCACCTACCTGGTAACCCCGTATCCAGTCAAAAGGTTTTTCCTGAATATAAGGCTGCTCTTTATCTCTAGTAAAAAACTGTTGTGTGGCTTCATTAAAGGCGTAGCAACGGCTTGCGATGGGATTTTCTTTTTTGGTTTGTTCTTTTAGCTTGCCCCGATGTTGTAACTCCCAGGGAGGAAGGGTGGTTGTCGGGTAATCCTTTATATGTTCCACCATGCGTCCTCGTTCTAAAACTAATGTTTTTAATCCGGCTTCGCAAAGCTCCTTTGCTGCCCAACCTCCACTGATACCAGATCCTATTACAATAGCATCGTACGTATGTTGTTTCCTGCC
>CAYXRN010000127.1:0-8994 GCA_964467635.1 uncultured Chitinophagaceae bacterium
TCTTTGCGGACTAATGTAAATGTCAATCTCACCAACTCTACCGAACTGGCGGTAAAACTCTCCGGTAATTTTGATGACTATAACGGACCTCCTCAATCGGGGACAACGATTTATAACCAGGTGATGTCCAGCAATCCGGTAAGGTTTCTGCCGGTTTATCCGATAGACGCAGCACATTCGTATGTGAAGCACCCATTATTTGGCAATTATAACGGCAATATATTGTTAAATCCTTACGCTGAAATGGTACGGGGATATCGCCAATGGAACAGGGCCAGGATGAGTGCCCAATTTGCGCTGGACCAAGACCTTTCTCATATTATTACCAAAGGATTGAAGATGAGCGGAATGATCAATGTGGAACGATTCGCCTACCAGTCCGTCACCAGGGAATACAATCCTTTTTGGTATTACGCACTTCCTACGGACCCCAAAACCGATGCTTATTCGCTGATTTTGCTCAATGAAGATCAGGGTACCGAATACCTGGATTATCATCCGAGTGGTAAAACCGTCACTTCCAGCGTATTCTTTCAAGCGCAGGTGAGCTACAACAGAACCTTTAATACCAAACACGGGGTTAGCGGTTTGTTGGTTTTTACCGGCCGCAATGAAAACCCGGATCATGCAAAAAACCTGGAGGCTTCCCTGCCCTATAGGAATTTAAATCTAGCCGGAAGAGCTACGTACAACTACGATCACCGCTATATTGTAGAAGCTAACTTCGGCGCCAATGCCTCTGAGCGTTTTTCAAAAAATCATCGCTGGGGTTTTTTCCCTTCTCTGGGCGCGGCTTGGAACGTATCCAATGAAAAGTTCTGGAAACCTGTAAATGCGGTGATCAATCGGTTAAAGCTGCGTTTTAGTTACGGGTTCAGTGGAAATGATGCCATTGGCAGCGGACGCTTTCTCTACCTATCACAAGTGGACCTGGATGATGGAGCCCGTGGTTATCGAACAGGTTCTACTTCCGACTATCATCGCAACGGGATTTCGCTTTTACGGTACGCTAACCCGAATATTACATGGGAACGTGCCAGAAAGATGAATCTCGGTTTAAACATGAAGCTTTTACATCATTGGAAACTTGAAGTTGATCTCTACCGGCAGCACCGGACCAATATTTTACAAAGTAGAAAATACATTCCCGCCTATATGGGTCTTTCAGATGTCCCGGAAGCCAATGTAGGAGTTGTTAATGCAAGAGGGATAGACTTGTCGACTTCCTATAACCAGTATTTCAATGGTGGATGGTCCATACAAGTACGCGGTAATTTCACCTATGCTACCAATGAAATCATCGATATTGAAGAATACAACTATGAAGACGAACCGTGGAAATCGCAGATTGGTTATCCCACAAGCCAAAAATGGGGATACCTGGCGGAGCGACTGTTTGTAGATGAAGCAGAGGTTGAAAATGCACCTCATCAAAATTTTGGAGACTACGGTGCCGGCGATATTAAATATCGGGATGTAAATAAAGATGGACAAATTACCACCTTGGATAAGGTTCCCATTGGTTACCCGGCTAGCCCCGAAATAACCTATGGCTTCGGATTTTCTGTGGGGTACAAAGGGCTGGACTTGTCCGCCTTCTTCCAGGGCCTGGGGCATGAATCTTTCTGGATTAAGGGAACTGAACCTTACGTGGACGGGCATGTTTTGTTAAAAGCCTATGCCGAGGATCACTGGTCGCAACAAAATCAGAATCTCACGGCCTTATGGCCTCGGCTCAGCACAAATCCTTCCAAGGGAATAGCCAACAACAGCCAGCGCAATACCTGGTTTATGCGGGATGGTGCCTTCCTTAGACTAAAAGGAATGGAAATGGGTTACACGCTACCGGAGAAACTCACAGAACGGTTTAGTATAAAAAAGTTCAGAATCTATGTCAATGGTAAAAACCTATGGGTATGGAGTCCTTTTAAATTATGGGATCCCGAAATGGCCGGAGATGGATTAGGGTATCCCGTACAACGAGTCTTTAACCTGGGGATCAACATAGTATTTTAAGTCATTCGTTATAGAGATTATTCATTTAAAGGATGTAATATGCACAAGATTATTAAAACTGCCTTTCTGTTACTTTCGGCAATGATTCCATTCTCCTGCAATAAATTCATTGACGTAGTACCGGATAATGTAGCTACCATTGATTTTGCCTTCCGGTTGAGGAGCCAGGCAGAAAAGGCCTTGTTTACCTGTTATTCGTACCTGCCCAACTATGGATCAGAGGACGGTAATGTAGGATTTCTGGGCGGTGATGAAATATGGACGCCTCCCAATTATAATTCAAATGCAAAGCAGATTGCACTTGGAAATCAAAAGGTCGTAGAACCTTACATGACTTTCTGGACCGGCAGTAATGGAGGAAAAGACTTATATGAAGGCATCCGGCAGTGTAATATTTTCCTGGACAACATTCATAAAGTGCCTAATATGGATCAGTCTGAAAAGAAAAGGTGGTCAGCAGAAGTAAAGTTTTTGAAGGCCTACTACCATTTTTACTTGATTCGCATGTATGGCCCGATCATTTTAATAAAAAAGAACCTCCCGGTTTCCGCCGGTAGAGAAGAAGTTCAAAAACCGAGAGATCCGGTGGACTCCTGCTTTAGTTATGTTATAGAATTGCTTAATGAAGTGATAGCCACTCCGGAATTGCCAGGGCGTATTCAGAAAACACAACGCGATTTGGGACGCATTACCAAATCGATTGCTTATGCCATTCGGGCAAAAGTGTGGGTAACCTGGGCCAGTCCGCTGTTTAACGGCAATAAAGATTATGTGGGATACACTAATATAAACGGAGAAAATCCTTTTAATACAGAATACGACCCCGCCCGATGGGACAGCGCCGCGGTAGCCTGTAAACAAGCTATTAACTTTTGTGAATCTGTAGGCTATCAGTTATATGAATTTACGCCTCCCCTTTCCACTGCCGGTTTGAACGATAGCACCATACAAAAAATGACTATCCGGCAAAGCCTCACCCTTGGCCAGGGACTGGAAAACTCCGGGGCAATATGGGTAGATCCAGGCAGCAAAGTGGTTAGTCTACAGAAAGAAAGCATTCCTTATGGCATCAATCCTGAGGCGCCAGTAAATTCTAACGCGGTAGGCCGACTTGCTCCTCCTCTTAAAATCGCCGAGATGTTTTATACCAATCACGGCTTGCCTATTACCGCGGACAAAACATGGGATTATTCGCAGCGGTTGAACTTGAGGGAAGTAGCTAGTACTTCGCGCTTTAACATGCACGAAGGCTATACTACAGCTTATTTGAATTTTCACCGGGAACCCCGTTTTTATGCGGACCTGGGATTTGACGGAGGTATTTGGTACGGCTCAGGCGTGTACAGTGATAGTATTCCTGAAAGTTTAACCTATATAAGAGCCAAGTATGGGCAGCCAAATGCCAATCATGATCGGATCAGATACTCCGTTACAGGATATTGGACTAAAAAATTAGTGAATTATCAGACGATGATCAACGCACCAGCCGGTTGGCACAATAGTCCTTATAGCTGGCCGGTATTTCGATTAGCTGATTTATACTTGCTGTATGCCGAAGCAAAAAATGAAGCCGACGGCCCCGGACCCGAAGTATACGATTATATCAACCGCGTCCGCGAAAGGGCAGGTATTCCTAAGGTGCAGGACGCATGGAGTCAGTGGTCCAACGATCCGGACAAGTACATGACTAAAGAGGGCATGCGGGAGATCATTCACCGGGAACGCCTCATTGAACTGGCTTTTGAAGGACAGCGCTTTTGGGATCTCCGGCGGTGGAAGGAGGCGATCGACAAGCTAAACAAACCCATTACGGGCTGGGATATTGATCAGGAGACCTCCGAAGGGTACTACAGGGAACAGATTATTTTTCAACAGCATTTTACCACCAAAGACTATTTCTGGCCGTTAAGTGAAATAAATCTCCTTTCAAATTCAAAATTAACCCAAAATCCCGGATGGTGAGATCATTGATTGACTTATTAACGATAATATCATGAAAAACATTACCCATTTATTTATAATAATTATTGGTCTGGTGGTCCTGCTGGGCGGAATAAGTTGTAAGGAAAAGCAGTTAAGAACGCTTAAGGATAAAGGCGATGCAGCTCCCGGCGTGGTAAGCAATGAGCAAGTAGAGAATTTACCGGGAGCAGCTAAGATATCCTACGATCTGCCGGAGAGTGAAAGTCTGCTCTACATAAAAGCAGTGTATCATCCCAGGGCGGGTGTAAAGCGGGAGGTAAAAGCTACTTATTACAAGAACAGTCTTCTGGTGGACGGATTCGCTGAAGCTAAAGCATACGAAGTAGAGTTATACGCGGTAAGCAGGGGAGGCAATGCTTCAGCTATGACTACGGTAACGGTAAATCCATTGACACCGCCCTTTGTAAGAATACTTAATTCCATCAGGATGGAAGCTGCTTTCGGCGGAGTACATCTCGACTTTGAGAACGAGTTCGAAGCCAATGTAGCTATAGCGGTGATCACTAAAGACAGCTTGGGGCAGTATAACCCTATCCAGATCGAATACACCGATCAGAAAGAAGGAGGTTTTTCAATTCGGGGGCTTGATCCGATAAAAAGAAAATTTGGATATTATGTACGGGACCAGTTTCAGAACATATCCGATACCCTGTATATTGATTTAACACCGCTTTATGAGGTAAAATTGGATCAGCATAAATTTTCTAATGCCAAGCTACCGAATGACAGCTGGAAAGCCTCTTTTGGAAACTTCGCCGATATTTGGGACGATAAGATCGGAAACCAATCCAGCTTTTTTACGAGTGAACCGACCGGCCTACCACAATGGTGCACCATCAACTTGGGGCAAAAAGCACGAATAAGCCGCTTCCTGATGTGTGGCCGCCCGCATTGGGCTTCTTATAACCGCAGCTATCCTAAAGTATTTGAACTTTGGGGTAGCGTAGACCCCAATTCCAATGGAGCCTTCGACAGCACATGGTTCAAATTTGGGACCTTTGTATCCGTGCCTCCCTCCGGTGAAGACCCTCCTACAGAGGATGACATCGAACACCCGACTCTTCCGGGAGAAAACTTTACCATTCCCAATGCTCAAAATTTCCCGGCGGTAAAATACATCAGAATAAAAGTACTGGAAAGCTGGGGAGGACTGCCTCAATATCAGATAGGAGATATCGATGTTTATGGGCAGCTACAATAGGTCATTGCTGAGAAGATAACTTATATTAAATGCATACTTATGAAATTAGATAACCGCTTTTATCTATGCGCCGGACTGGTGTTGACTACGTTGCTGACAACACTTTATGGATGTGATAAGACCATGACACCCTATAAAAAATACGTGGACGATCATGAGATTGTATACCCAGCCAAACTCGACTCTTTTGAGTTGTATTCGGGTAGGGACCGGGTAGAATTCAGGTTTCCTGTCCCCCCCGACCCACGGATCGACAGGGTGAAGATCTACTGGCATAACGGGCAAGATTCTATTGAAGCGACCTTTCCGGGGCATACCGATACCCTCGTGGTGGATATTCCTCATCTTACTACAGAAGGTTCCTATACCTTTGATATTTATACCTTTGACAAAGCCGGAAATAAATCCGTAAAGTCAACAAGAGCAATAACTGTCTATGGCGATGAATATGAACGGTTTTTACTGAACAGACCGATTAACAAGGTGGTTGCTCATATTGGTGGAAATACCGTTTTGGATTGGGGCGCTCCCTCTCGCGGCGCACAGGGAACGATCATCAACTATACGGATACTACAGGAAAGAAGAAAAGCCTCTTTGTCCCTACGGATTCTCTCGAAACGGAGCTGCCCGACCTTGAGGTATCTGATTACATCACTTATCAAACAGCGTTTCTTCCGGACTCTACGGTTATTGACACGTTTTATTCGCCTATAGATACCGCGCAAATTAATCAAATTATTTTGCGCAATTCTCAGTACCCCATTCAACATGCAGCATGGGATGGTAAGCGATTCGGCAATCCGGCCTATTGGACCGTTAATGAGGCCATGAAAACACATGAGGGCTATGGCGGTTTTGACGGGGTCAATGGCGGGGGGTATCTTGGCAATCTGACTACCTCCCGCCGGCCCGCTATCGAAAATGGGAAAATCTATCAAACCGTTAGCCTGCCCGCCGGCGACTATCGACTGGAACTAAAATTCGAACAACACAACGGCCGGCATCAAATCAGAAAAGCGAAAGACGCCATGTTCGTTGCAGTGGCCATCGGAGATGTTTTACCAGACATAGCGCGTATCGAAAGTGAGGCACTAGCGTATGTAACGATTGACCCTGAGGCCCCCCTTAAGTCAGATGTCACCCTTTACTTTACCTTAACAAAGGCCAAGACAATTTCCCTGGGCTTTGTCGTCAATATGGTTTATAAAGGAAATGCTACTTTACGCTGTTCGGATGTCAATTTATTCATTGAAGAATAAGGAATCAAGCCGTAGTAGCCCATGCTGTGCTACCGTGGATAAATAACATTATTTATCCGGTTAAAATGATGATGACGCGTTACAATAATTTAAAAACGTGTCAATGCCACAAAGTTTCATCCGTGTCAAAAAAGTACACAAATTCATTTAAATATTGGATGTTTTCAGGCTATTGAAAAGATACTTTTGTATTTGTTGTTATTAAAAACGATAGGTTATGAGATCGAAATTATATTTCAAATCAAAAGAACACGCTTGTTCGCATCCATTAAAGCGCTCCTTTATTCTTTTATTAAGTGTCCTATTGGTGAACATGATGTACTTTCAAGGAAGTGCTCAAAATGTTGCCCATGAAGTAGAGGGAACGGTAGTTAACGAACAAGGTGAACCACTGGCTGGTGTAAGTATTTTGATCATGGGAACGACCAAAGGAACAACAACAGACAGCAAGGGGGACTTTAGCCTGACCGTTTCCGAAGATGCCGTGTTGGTGGCAAGTTATTTAGGCTATGAATCAAAGCAAGTACCGGTACAAGGAAAAGACGTTATGCATATAACCCTGTCCTCTACAACCACGGGCTTAAACCAATTGGTAGTAGTAGGGTATGGCGAGCAAAAAAAAGCGAATTTAACCGGGGCGATAAGCACGATCAATGGGGAAAATTTATCTCATCAACCCGCTATGCAGGCGTCTTCCGCGTTAATTGGCAAACTGCCCGGAGTCACGGCTCGGCAAACCTCGGGCAGGCCCGGTTCTGCTGCTAATATAAAGATACGGGGAATTGGGACCTTAAATAATTCTAATCCGTTGGTATTGATTGACGGTATCCCTGGTAATCTCAATGATGTAGTCCCTTCTAATATTGCCAGTGTAACGGTATTAAAAGACGCGGCATCATCGGCTATATATGGCAGCAGGGCGGCCAACGGAGTGATTCTGGTCAAGACCCTCCGCGGTAAAAAAGGCACGGCGCAAGTTCATTACAACGGCTATATCGGATGGCAACAACCCACCCGCTTACCCAATTTTGTCAATGGCTACGAATACATGAAATACCGAAATATGGCATTAGAAAATGTAGGCCGGCAGCCATTATACTCACAAGAGTATATGGATCAATGGCAAAAAAAACATGTCACCGATCCTGACCATTATCCCAATACAGATTGGATAGACGCCCTCTTTACCGAACCGGGACTCCAACAAAAGCAATACCTAAGTGTATCGGGCGGGTCTGATAAAGGTACCTATTTCGCTTCGCTAGCCTATGACAACAAAAAAGGCAATATCCCCAATTTCGGATATAAGCGATATGCCATCCGCTTGAATACCAATATAAACGCTTCAAAAAAATGGCGGTTTAACTTTGATGTTAATGCGATAAAAGAAGACCAGACCACCCCTCCGAATGCCTCCCTCCTCTTCACGCAAGTTCTACGCCTTTCTCCAATACTTGTCGCCCGATATTCAGATGGATCGCTGGGGCCCGGCCTGAGACCCAGACAGCCTGTGGCTTTTGCCAACGCCGCCGGGCTTCATAATCAAATTTCTTCTATTTTTAAATCCCGCTTAAGCGCCACCTACGAACCGATAAGCGGCTTAGAATTGCGTGTGACATACGCCCCCGAGTATAGAGATCTGTTCACCAAAAATGTGAATAAGCAATTCTCCGTATACGACATTGATACGAAGGACTTGTTGTATAAGGCACCCGCTAAAAGTTCAATCTCCGAAAGCGATAGCAAGACTTTTAATAACAATTTGGATATTACAGTGAACTACGAAACGAATATCAATGATCACCAGTTTAAGGTTTTGGGAGGCTATGAGTTTATTGATCAACATTATAAAACTTTTTCGGCTTCACGGGATGATTTGTCCCTGCAGGATTTTGAGGAACTCAATATAGGCGCCTTGGACAACCAACAAAATTCCGGTAGTGGTTCTGCTTATGCCTTACAATCGATCTTTGGTCGTCTTAATTACAACTACCGGTCTAAGTATTTGTTTGAAGCGAATGTCCGCTATGACGGTTCCTCTCGCTTCGCCAAACATAACCGGTATGGGTTATTCCCTTCTTTTTCCGCAGGATGGAGGTTATCCAATGAACCCTTTTTAGCCGGTGTAAACTTTATATCAAACTTAAAACTTCGCGCCTCCTGGGGACAACTAGGCAACCAGAAAATCGGAACATATCCTTATCAGGCAGTAATCAACCTTAATCAGCATTATATGTTTGGCGATGTTCCGGTCTCTGCCGCCGCACAGTTAGATTTGGCCAATACACAAATTAGTTGGGAGACAACCGAAATGGCCGATATTGGACTAGATGTAAGTTTATGGCAGGATCGTTTCAATTTTTCTTTTGATTACTACCAGAAGAAAACGAAGGACATTCTATTGCGGCTTCCCGTACCTATGTTTATGGGTTTAAACGCTCCCTATCAAAATGCAGGAAATGTACAAAATACGGGCTGGGAATTGGCCGCCTCGTATCAAAATAACATCGGAGATTTTCGTTATGCCTTAAATT
>CAYXRN010000128.1:0-8971 GCA_964467635.1 uncultured Chitinophagaceae bacterium
ATGAAATGCTTGCCCGGGCCGGTTATCATTCCGGGATTATCGGCAAGTGGCATCTCGATACCCATTTCGGAAACATTAAAGGGGGGCCGAAAGATTTTCATTTTGATGAAGTCATTGCCGTGGAAACAAAATACATCGCAGGCGGTGATTATTTCTACCCCTATGATAAAATATCAACCCTCAAAAAAGGCAAAAAGGGAGAATATCTCACGGACCGGCAAAGCCAGGAAGCTGTAAATTTCATCCATAGGAACAAAGACCAGCCGTTTTTTCTCTACCTGAGCTATTATGCGGTGCACACCAAACTGGCTGCGCCAAAAAAGTTAGTTGAAAAATACAAGAAAAAATTTGATGCAAAATACGGGGCCGGAATGGCCAAGAAAATTTACGGTCCGCAAAACAAACGCCATACGGCAGATCAGGTCGACAACCCCTATCTGGCGGCCATGCTGGAAAGGATAGACGCAGGTGTAGGTTCCGTCATGGAAGCCTTACGACAAGCGGGTATTGCCGAAAATACCTTAGTCGTTTTCTTTTCCGATAATGGCGGCGCACATGGTGTATCCAACAACGGCGGTCTGCGTAAAGGCAAAACCTGGCTCTATGAAGGCGGTATCCGTGAGCCGCTGATCATGCAGTGGCCGGAAAAAATAAAAGCCGGCCGCGTTTCAGACGTGCCCGTTTGCAGCGTGGATTTTTTTCCGACTTTCCTGGAGATGGCTGGTCTGGCATCCCCCAGGCATCAAGTACTAGACGGAATCAGCCTGCTACCGCTTTTAACCAAAGCAATAAAGCCCGATTCCAGGCCTTTGTATTGGTACTATCCCGCCAATACCATGCATTGGAAAAACCGGATGGCCGCGGCCATGAGAGCGGGTCGTTACAAACTCATCCATTTCTTCAAAGATGGCCGAACCGAATTATATAACCTGGAAAACGACCCGGAGGAAAAAAATAACCTGGCGAAAAAACTGCCGAAAAAAACTGCTGAGCTAAAAAAACAATTAGAAGACTGGCGAAAAGAAACAGGAGCGGAGAACCCATTAAAATAAACCGACAATATTTGTATTTTTAGCGACAATATTTACACTTAGAAAAATCATTTTGCGGCAATTTTACCCTTATTCTTTATAAATACAAAATCATGTATTTCCTGTTCATGCGACAGAAACATAAAATATTGTTTTTCTTCTTGCTATTGGCTGGCATAACTTTCCATGTCAAGGCACAAGAGACTGGGCAGGATGAGGGCGGTCAGCAACCCAACATTTTATTTCTCTTTGCTGACGATTGGAGCTGGCCGCATGCCGGCGTTTATGGAGACCCTGTGGTTCATACCGCTACTTTTGACAGCCTGGCACAGGCGGGCATGCTGTTTACCCATGCCTTCTGCGCCTCGCCTTCGTGCAGCCCCTCCCGAGCAGCCGTGCTTACCGGACAATATCCCCACAGGCTGGAAGCCGGCAGCCAGCTATGGGGAACTTTACCCCGGAAATTTCCCACCTACACTTCCCTGTTGGAAAAAGCCGGCTATTTCGTAGGCTCGTTCCAAAAGGGCTATGGGCCGGGTAATATTCATGCCGGCGGTTATCAGCACAACCCTGCCGGGAAAAGATATAAAAGCTTCGCAGCCTTTCTAGATAACATCAAACCAGGACAGCCCTTTTGTTTCTGGTATGGCGCTCATGACCCCCACCGGCCCTATGAAAAAGGAAGCGGGAAAAAGGCGGGAATGGATCCTGCCAAAGTAAAGGTACCCGCCTGGCTGCCTGATGTACCTGAAGTGCGCAGCGACTTACTTGACTATTATGTGGAAATAGAACGTTTTAATAACAACTGCCGCAAGGTTCTTTCGCTTTTAAAACAAAAAGGGCTGCTTAAAAATACACTTGTGGTGATCAGCGGCGATAACGGAAAGCCCTTTCCGAGAGCGAAGGCCAATGTGTATGACGGCGGAACGCGTATTCCCTTAGCCATCGTCTGGCCGGGAAAGATAAAAGCGGGGAGCGTAAACAACAGCTTGGTAAATCTGGCGGACCTTGCCCCTACTTTTCTGCAGGCCGCCGGTTTATCTGTCCCGGAGGATATGACGGCACACAGTTTATTGCCGCTATTATACGGGAATAAGCCCCAAACAGACCGCAGCCGTGTTTATCTGGAAATAGAACGTCACGCCTATGTGCGCGAAGGCAATGCAGGCTATCCCGTACGTGCTATCCGTACTAAAAACTTTTTATATATCCGAAATTTTGAACCCGAACGCTGGCCCGCGGGTGCCCCCGAACTGGTCTATTCCGTAGGTTCGTTCGGCGATTGCGACCCTTCCCCTTCTAAAGATTTTATCTTATCGCATCGCGCTTTGCATGTTGATGACAATCCTTCCGCCCCTACGTATTTCCAACTGGCTTTCGGCAAGCGGCCCAAAGAAGAGTTATACGATCTCCATAAAGATCCGAACCAAATGCATAATGTAGCGGAAGAAGACAACTATCATATGATCTTGCTTTCTTTCAGGCAGCAACTACAAAACTGGATGTGGAAGACGGACGATCCCCGAGCTTTTGACCCACATACCGATATTTTTAACCATTATCCTTACTACGGAGGGCATAAAAAAAGATGAGCGTGCATTTAAACCGACCGGAAAGCCTGCCTGGGTAGGAAGAGGTAAAACGATAAACTTATCCCGCAAAGCAGGGAAGAAAATACGATGCCAGCGAAACATGATAGCAAAGATGAACACTATTTTGTATATAAACGATAAAAAGAAAAAGGACCAATGAGCAACAACATTACACGCAAAGAAGCGCTAAAACGGATGGGATTGTTGGGATTAAGCCCAATGCTCCCGCAATTCATGCAATCCTGGCCCCAGGGCAAGCGTCCAAACATCATCATGATTTTGTGCGACCAGTTTCGTGCGGATGCCTGCAAACGCGAAGGCTTTGGTTTAGATACGACCCCGTTTTTAGATTCCCTTGCACAAAACGGCACCTGGTTCAATAAGGCTTATTGCGCAGCACCTGCGTGCGTACCCAGCAGAACAGCCATGCAAACCGGCCGGTTTCCGAGTTCTACAAGAGTTAAATCAAATCACAACATTCAGGATGCCGTCTATAAAAACGACCTGTTAGATGCCGTAAAGGCCAGGGGGTACCGTACGGGCATCGTCGGTAAAACCGGGCACTCCTATTTGCGATATCATCCCGAAAGGTTCGATTATTTTAAGACCTATACCCACCTTGGTGAGCCGGGAACCAAAGACCCGGAAGAAAAAAAGTTCAACAAGTATTTACGCGGAACGCAATTTTATGCCGACTTTAAACCAGCGCCTTTTCCTCCGGAGATGGAACAGCCTTACCGTATCGTTTCCGACGGAATGAATTGGCTTTCTTCCATTAAAGCGAAAAACGATCCGTTCTTCCTTTACCTTTCTATTCCCGAACCACATAATCCCTATCAGGTTCCGGAACCTTACTACTCCATGTTTCCGCCGGATAAGCTGCCACCACTTCCAGCGGGAAAAGAAGCGCTAAAAGCCAAAGGCAAAAAGTTTACCATGCAGCGCCAGTTGGAAGAAATGGGTTATCCGCATTTTGAAAAACACATCCCACGCATAAGAAGCAACTATTACGGGATGATGCGGCTGATTGACGACCAGATGAAAAGACTCGTGGATTATTTAAAAGACAACAACCTTTATGACAATACCATCCTGTTGTTCGTGGCCGACCATGGCGATTACACCGGGGAGTACGGATTAATCAAAAAAGGTGCGGGGCTGCCTGACTGCCTGGCTCGTATTCCCATGTTATGGCACGGTCCGGGTATTGTAAAAAACAAACAGCCCCATCAGGCGCATGTGTCTAACATAGACATCATGCCTACTATTTGCAGCATGGTGGGCTATCCCTTACCGGATGGGGTGATAGGGAGAAGCCTGTGGCCTTTGCTTACCGGAAAAGAGTACCCCAAAGCGGAATTTGCCAGTGTGGTAGGCCAGCATGGATTCGGGGGCAGGGACTATACCAGTATCGATCAAATTTCACCTTATGAAGATGGTTGTTTGCATAAGGGGCGAATAGGCTTTGATGAACTCAACAGCTATTCGCAGAGCGGAATTTTAAGGCTGCTAAGAAAAGACAATTGGAAATTGCTTTACAACATGCAAGGGAATGGCAGGATGTATAATCTGGCGGAAGACCCCGCGGAAGTACATGATCTCTTCCAGGATAAAAAATACCAGGATAAAAAGTTAGAGCTGTTGCAGGATATGCTGGCCTGGGAATTACGGTCACAAGACCCGTTGCCGCTGCCCCGCCGGCGTTATATTTATCGGGGAGACAAACACAATTACTGGACCCCTTATCATGATCCCGATGTGTTGTAAAACAAGGGTAAAAACATCGTTATGAGTATTAAGACAAAACAGAACTGGCGGAGCCTTCTTCCAAGAAGTCTCTTCCTACTCGGGCTACTCGCTTTATCGGCTGCCGACAGCCATGCCCAGTATCCGCAGTACCAGCCCGAAGAACGGGAACATATTACCGTACAGGACCTTCAGGCTACCCCTAATATTATCGTCATCCTCAGCGATGACATGGGATACGGGGATATTTCAGCCAACGGAGGCCCCTACGCCACGCCCCACATTGATCAGCTGGCGGCCCATGGAATGCGGTTTACGCGCTATTACAGCGCGGCGCCCATTTGTTCCCCCTCCAGGGTAGGCATCTTGACGGGTATGGAGCCCGCAGACTGGAATTTTCACAGTTATCAAAACACCTTAAAGTCTAACCTTGCGGTCCAACAAGCTGATTATCTGGATCCTATCGCGCCAAGCATGGCGCGGGCCTTAAAAAATGCCGGCTACGCGACAGCGCACATCGGAAAATGGCACATGGGTGGCGGCAGGAATGTATACAATGCGCCGAAATTCGCCTTATATGGTTATGATGAACACGCCGGCACTTACGAAAGCCCTGATCCGGATCCCTTAATTACGGCAACCAACTGGATCTGGTCGCCTAAAGACAGCATCAAGCGATGGGATCGAACCGCCTATTTTGTAGACAAGACATTGGATTTTCTCAAACGCCATAAAGGAACCCCTTGTTTTGTCAACCTGTGGCCGGATGACATGCACACCCCCTGGGTCCCTGACGAAGCGCAACAAGCGCTGTTCCCTAAAGGGTCCTGGAGCGAATCAAATTTTAAAAAAGTGCTCCACGAATACGACCGGCAGATCGGCCGGTTAATAGCGGGTTTAAAAAAGCTGGGCGTCTATAAAAACACCATAGTTATTTTCACCAGTGACAACGGCCCCTATCCCACGTTTAAGGGGAAACGCACCGGCTTTGTCAGAGGGTCTAAGTTTTCGCTTTATGTAGGCGGAACCCGGATGCCTTTCATCGTAGCGTGGCCCGGGCATGTGCCGGCCGGACAGGTAGATTCCACGTCGGTTATTTCCGCTTTAGATATTTTCCCGACGCTCGCTGATATTGTTGGGATTCAAATGCCGGACCGTTACGCTTTTGACGGAGAAAGCAGAAAACAGGTATGGCTCGGACATCCCTCCACACGTGAAAAGCCCCTGTACTGGGAATATGGGAGCGCCGGTGAAGCGGCCGCCTACATCTACCCCAAAAAGGGGAAAGGATATAAAACGGGAGACAAAGGAGAAGTTTCCCGTGATCGCAGCCCCAACCTGGCAATCCAACAAGGCGATTGGAAATTGCTCATGAATTATGACGGCAGTCATCTGCAACATTATAATTTAAAAACAGACCCCGGAGAATCCGATAATGTAGTAACGGGGCATCAAAATATCGCCAATGCACTGAAAGAAAAATTAGTACTGTGGCGGAATAACATGCCTAAATTGAGAAACAATACAACCAGGTATTAAAGACCTGAAAACCCGGACGCCTTTCCGGTACTCCGGCGGTTGAAACCCGTCAGATCACGGAAGATAATTATGATGTACAAAAACTTTTTAATATGAATGATAGAAAAATGAAATTCAGCCCGGCTTACCTGGCTTGCTTGTTACTGATCTTCATCGGTTCTTCGATGGTCTCCTGTGCGACGAACAACAAGAATCCCGCTCCGGATCCTGATTCCTCCGACACGACTCAAACCACCGGGAAGCAGATTTTTTTAGCCGACCCGACCATTTTTTTCGATAACGGGACCTATTATCTTTATGGCACTCATGCGGTGAAGGAAGGATTTGAAGTGTATCTTTCCACTGACCTCAAGAACTGGAAAAAAGCCACCAACCTGGCTTTGTCCAAGAAAGATGTTTACGGCGATCATGGCTTTTGGGCCCCACAGGTCTTTAAATACGGCAATAAATACTATATGGCTTATACGGCCAACGAGCATATTGCGATTGCAAAAAGCAACAGTCCGATCGGGCCTTTTGTACAGGAGGATCAAAAGCCCTTTTCTACTTCCGGCAAAGCCATAGACCCTTTTGTTTTTATAGACGATAATGGGACCAAATACCTGTATTTCGTTAAGCTTCAAAATGGCAATCGAATTTTTGCCGCTGAACTGAAAGACGATTTTTCCGATATAAAACCAGCTACGGTCACTTCCTGCGTAAACGCGGTGGACCATCCCCAAGAATGGGAAAACCTGGCTAATAAAACATGGACGGTGACAGAAGGCCCTACGGTTTTAAAACATAAGGACACCTATTATTTATTTTATTCGGCCAATGGTTTTAAAAGCATTTATTACGCGCTGGGCTATGCTACTTCCGAGAAGCCTTTTGGTCCCTGGACAAAATACGAAGGCAACCCGATTTTGAACAAAGATATGATTGGAGAAAATGGACCCGGCCACGGAGACTTCTTCAAAGACACCGAAGGGCAATATCACTATGTCTTCCATACCCACTTTTCAGACAACAAAATCAACCCGAGAAGAGCGGCGCTCATTGACGGTGAATTTAAACCGGTTAAAAACGAACCGGATAAAATGGAGATAGATAAAGAAAGTTTTTATTACCTAAAATACAAGGAGTAACATCATTTTAAAATTAACATGCTGGTGTCATATCAAGTTTGTAACACCTGTAGCCCGTTTGTTTCGACTCCGTGGCTTCGCCTTGCAACAACATCAAAGTACAATTGACATGACATTTGTGAATTAGTCATTAAACATTAAACCTTATAAACATGAGAAAACGGATTTTAAACCTGCTCTTCGCAGGGCTCTTATTGACCCCTGGACTGGTAACCGCGCAAAGCGCTTCATGGCAACCTGTGGAAGGAACTTTAACAACCCCCTGGACCAATGATGTCACCCCCAGAAACGTACATAACGAGTATCCACGTCCGCAGATGACACGAGACAAATGGCAAAACCTGAACGGCCTGTGGACTTACAAGATCACCTCTGCTTTGCAGAATACCCCCGGGGATGCCGGCTTGGAAAGTAAAGCCAACGGTGATGGAGAAATTCTTGTTCCTTTTCCCATTGAGTCTTCTTTATCAGGGGTGAAAAAAGCATTGTTGCCTGAACAAAAGCTATGGTACCAACGCACTTTTATTGTACCGGCTTCCTGGAAAGGACAAAGGGTATTATTGCATTTCGGTGCAGTAGACTGGAAAACAAAAGTGTGGGTCAACGGGAAGAAAGTAGGCTCCCATCAGGGCGGCTATGATCCGTTTACTTTTGATATCACCGATGCGTTAAACGCGGGTGGAGAACAACTCATTACGTTGTCCGCCTGGGATCCTTCCGACAAAGGTTTTCAACCCATCGGCAAACAGACCTTGAATCCCCGCGGCATCTGGTACACTTCCACCTCGGGCATCTGGCAGACGGTTTGGCTGGAACCCGTTCCGCAGACTTCCATTAAGGATATGAAGATGGTTCCCGATATTGACAACAAGACCCTGCAGCTAAAAGTAAATGGCAATGACAATCCTTCCGGCTATACCATTAAAGCCGTTGCTTTTGATAAAGGAAAAAAAGTTGCGGAAGTACAAGGCGCTTTAGGAAACGCGGTAACCCTTCATTTGAACGACATGAAACTATGGTCCCCTAAAAATCCATTTCTTTATGACCTGACCGTGTCTTTATATAAAGGGAATGAAAAAGTAGATGAAGTAAAAAGCTACTTCGGCATGCGCAAGATCAGGCTGGGCAAGGATGATAAAGGGATTACCCGTTTGTTCTTAAACAACAAGCCCTTATTTCAATACGGTCCGCTGGACCAGGGGTTCTGGCCGGACGGGATTTATACCGCTCCGACGGACGAAGCTATGAAATTCGATATCGTAAAAACCAAGAAGTGGGGCTTTAACATGATCCGTAAACACGTAAAGGTTGAACCCCGCCGTTGGTATTACTACTGCGATAAAATCGGTTTATTGGTATGGCAGGATATGCCCAGTGGTGATAAACACATCCGCAAGAATGAACCCGATATAAAACGGACGGCCCAATCCGCCCATAACTATAAAGAAGAGTTGCAGGAAATGATGGATGATCTTTACAATCACCCCTCCATCGTCACCTGGGTTCCCTTCAATGAAGGATGGGGGCAGTTCCAAACAGCGAAAGTAGCACGGCTGGTCAAGCAATTGGACCCGACCCGGCTGGTAGACGCTACCACCGGATGGGCAGACAGAGGTGTAGGCGATATGCATGACATGCATGATTACCCCGGCCCCGGCATGTTCCCTGTTGAAGCGAACCGTGCTTCCGTTCTGGGAGAATTTGGCGGACAGGCATTGGTAGTCAAAGGACACCTCTGGCTGACAGATTTCTCCAAAGCGCCACAACATTATAAAACGTCTACCTCCGAAGCAGCATTGCATCAAAAATACGCGGATATGATGGACGAGCTCAAAGCGTTAAAACTAAAAGGATTAGCCGCCGCGGTGTATACCCAAACCACCGATGTGGAAATAGAAGTAAACGGACTAATGACCTATGATAGAAAAGTGGTAAA
>CAYXRN010000129.1:0-8955 GCA_964467635.1 uncultured Chitinophagaceae bacterium
GGTGATGTCCCCGATACCTGTACCGGTCTTTTGACGTAATAAAAGCGCTCATAAAATGAAGATTTAAATGAGAAAAAATAAGCGCATCTTGGATGCATAAAAATTTCAATACCCAAAGGAAATCATTTGCTTACTATTCCATTCTCCCGTATGTTTCACTTTTTCTTCAATTTGTTTCAAAAAGCGGTTTTTTCACGGAAATGCGGGCAAAGCGGTAGGTCGTCCTGATTATTTAATTAGTTATCTTTGAGACAAAGCCCGGTTGTGAAAAATTATTTCCTTATTGGTTTTTGGTTGTTGGTCCAGACGCAACTGCAGGCCCAACCCCATTATTTCCGCCATTATGAGGTGGAAGAAGGGCTTTCCAATAACGCGGTGATCTGCAGCATACAGGATGAAAAAGGCTTTTTGTGGTTCGGGACCAAAGACGGGCTCAACCGATTCGACGGGTATACCTTTAAAACCTTCCGTTACGATGCCGGCATGCCGGGCAGCATTGGAAGCAATTTTATCCATTGCCTGCACGAAGACCGCAGCGGAACCCTCTGGGTGGGAACCGAAGAAGGGTTATATCAGTACCATGATAAGACGGAAACTTTTTACCCGTTGAAAAACGCGCCCAGAAGTGAGATCCGTTCCGTAGTGACCGGCCCCAAAGGCTATCTCTGGTTTATCGGCGGCCTGGTGTTGTACCGGGCCGACCCGCAGACCGGGCAGCTGCGGATGTTTTCCCCTACGGAATATTTTCAGGCTACTTCCCTGGTTACCACCCCCGGTGGTGCTTTATGGGTGGCAACGGCTACCGGCTCGGTGGAAAAATATAATCCGGCTACCGGCACCTTTACTTCTTTTAACGTATTTAAACATTCCCCGCCTGCGGCCTCCCAGTGGATACAGCAGTTGTATGCTGCCAGCGACAGCGTGTTATTCATCGGTACTTCCAGCCAAGGCGTGAAAAAGCTTGACCTAAAGGACAGCGCCTACCGGGATATACTGGTTCATAATGAAGAGGGAACCGCCCTCTTTGTGCGCGATTTTATCCGTATTGCGCAAGATGAATTGTGGATCGGTACGGAATCCGGTATTTACATTTACAACACCAGGACCGGGGCCTTTACAAACCTGCAAAAACAATACAACAACCCGTATTCGCTCTCTGACAACGCCATTTACACTTTTTGTAAGGATGAAGAAGGTGGAATATGGGTGGGCACGTATTTTGGCGGTCTCAATTACTATCCGCCGCAATACGTGGTCTTTAAAAAGTATTTCCCTAAAACCGGAGAAAATGCCATCAGCGGCAATGCCGTAAGGGAGATCTGCCCCGGGCCCTATGGCAATTTATGGATAGGCACCGAAGACGGGGGACTCAACAAGTATAACCCCCAAACGGGCAAGTTTACGGTTTTTAAGCCGGACGGCACCGCCACCGGCATTACCAACAGCAATATTCACGGGCTGCTGCTCACCGGCGATACCCTGTGGATCGGTACGTTCGAGCATGGCCTGGATTGGATGGATATTAAGACCGGTAAGGTGTTCCGGCATTTTTCGGCGGAAGGATCGGCTTTGGAGAGCAACTTCATATACAGCATTAAGCAATTGCAGTCGGGGGAGGTAATGCTGCTGACGGCCAATGGTTTGTATACCTATGACGGACGCCTTCAACCCTTTAAACCAGTGGACGCTTTTCCCGCTTTGTTTTATACAACACTTTATGAGGAAGACAACGGCGCTTTGTGGGTGGGTACCTACAGAAACGGTTTGTATTATTTCAACCCGAAAACAAACCAAAAACTGCATTTTAAAAGTGAACCGGGAGTTGACAACAGCCTGAGCAACAACCGGGTCAACTGCATCTTTAAAGATAGCCGGGGCGACTTGTGGATCGCTACAGAAGGAGGCCTGTGCCGCTATAACCGGGACAAGCGCACCTTCAAAAGGTATACCGTGCGGGATAATTTTCCCAGCAACGTGATTTATTCTATCCTGGAAGATGAAGCCAGTAATTTATGGATCAGCACTTCCAAAGGATTGGTCTGCCTTTCTTTATTGACCGGAAAGATCAGCAGCTATTCTAAAACCAACGGTTTGTTAAACGACCAATTTAACTACAACTCAGCTTATAAGGCGCCCGACGGGCGCATGTATTTTGGCAGCGTAAAGGGAATGATCAGCTTTGATCCGGCCAGCTTTAAAATGAATTATTTTCATCCGCCGGTATACATTACCGGATTTCAGGTTTTTAATAAAGAACTGAAAATCGGGGAAAAAGGATCGCCCCTGCACCAGTCCGTCCTGCTTACCGACACCCTTATTCTTCCCCACCACCAATCTACGTTCAGCATAGATTTTGCGGCATTGAGTTATTCGTCTCCCGAGATGACGGAGTACGCCTATAAGATGGAAGGACTGGACGACAATTGGACTTACCTGCAAACGAACCGAAAAGTTTTTTTTACCCGCCTTCCGGCGGGGGATTATGTTTTCCGGGTAAAGGCAGCGAACAGCAGCGGCCTTTGGAATGACAAAGAAACCCGCCTGTACATCCGGGTGTTGCCGCCCTTTTGGAAAAGTCCGCCAGCCTATGTATTGTACGCGCTCGTTTTGCTGGGGGCCGGTTATTTGATCAGCAGGGCCTACCACAACCGGATGAAAGAGAAGGCGCGCAGAAGAGCCGAACATTTTGAACACGAAAAAGAAAAAGAAGTGTACCAGGCGAAAATTGAATTTTTTACCCATGTCGCCCATGAAATACGCACCCCCTTGACCTTGATCAAAGGGCCGATGGAAAAAGTAATCCGTAAGGCCGAGCAGGTCCCGCAGATTAAAAACTACCTGAAGATCATGGAAAGAAATACCGATCGTCTGCTGGCCTTAACCGGCCAGCTGCTGGACTTTAGGAAGACGGAAACCAAAGGATACAGCCTGAACTTTGTCAGGGCGGATATCGCCTTGTTATTGCGGGAGACCATTCAAAGGTTCAGTCCGGCGGCCGAGGAGCGAGGGGTAACCATTGAACTGGCGTTGCCCGCCTCCCGTTTTTACGCTTATCTGGATATAGAGGCGATACACAAGGTCTTCAGTAACCTGATCGGCAACGCCGTAAAATACGCGGATCGGAAAATCTTAGTGACCTTGGTGGTCAGCGGGGAAAAAGACAATCATTTTAGCATAGTCATTAAGAATGACGGGGCGTTGGTCCCTATGGAACTGAAGGAGAAAATATTTGAAGTGTTTTACCGGGGGAAGAAAGGCGAAAAAACCATTGGTACGGGCATCGGCTTGTCGCTCGCCCGCTCTCTGGCGGAACTGCACAAGGGAACTCTTGAGTTGTGTCCGCCGGAGGGTGCTATGAATGTATTTAAGCTGACCCTTCCCGTACATCATGAAATTGAATTTAATCCCGTAATGAGTTAAACGCCATGGAACGAAAACAACACAAGCCGGCAGTTTTGCTGGTAGACGATCATGAAGAAATACTGGCTTTTATCAGTGAAGACCTGGCAGAGGCCTACCAGGTGTTGACGGCAGCGGATGGCCGGGAGGCCCTGGACCTATTGCAAAGCCGGCAAGTGCAGCTGGTCATTAGCGATATTATGATGCCTGAAATCGATGGTTTTGAGCTGTGCAAACAGATCAAGTCCAACTTCGAATACAGCCATGTGCCGGTGATCCTGCTGACGGCTAAGAACACCCTGCAGTCCAGGATAGCAGGGCTGGAGGTAGGGGCGGACGCCTACATTGAAAAACCCTTTTCCCCCGAACATCTGCAGGTGCAAGTGGCCAATTTGTTGTCGAACAGGGAGAAGTTGATGCGGTATTTTGCCACCCGCCCGTTGGTGGATGTCAAAAGCATGGCTCATACGGAAGCCGATGAAGCCTTTTTAGCGCAGGTGAACGAGCTGATACAGCTGGAACTCACCAACCCGGATATGGATGTGGAGCAACTGGCCAGACGCTTGTTTGTCAGCCGCCCCACCCTGTATAGAAAGATCAAAGGATTGACCGACCTGACCCCCTACGAGCTGATCAATTTGACCCGGCTGAAAAAAGCGGCGGAACTGCTCCATACCAGGCGGTATAAAATATACGAGATAGCCGAAATGGTGGGCTTTAGTTCCCAGAATCAATTGGGGCGCAATTTCTTAAAACAGTTCGGGTTGTCTCCTACTGCTTATATGGAGCAGCTGCCGACAGCTTGAGGGCACCTGCTTTTACTGGACTAAAAATTTTATTGTGCCGGGGCTATTAAGTACACCGTATCTTATTAATTTTGCGGCGCAGAATGAACAGTCAATTTTGCATCATACATAATGACAGATAAATTAGAAGCGATCAAAGCCCGGTTTAAGGAAGTGGAAATAGCGCTGTCCAACCCGGACGTGGTAAGGGATCAATCGAAGTTCGCGGAACTGAGCCGCGAATACAGCGAGCTGGAAAAAATAGTACAGTTATATAAGGCGTATCAGGAGGTGCTGGAATCCGTTGCTTTCAACAAGGAAGTCTTAAACGGAGATGATGAAGAAATGCGGCAGCTGGCTAAAGCGGAGGCCGATGAACTGGCGGAAAAACAGGAGCGCTTAGCACAAACCATCCGCCTCATGCTTATCCCCAAAGACCCGCAGGATGATAAAAACGCCATCCTGGAGATCAGGGCCGGTACCGGTGGCGATGAAGCGGCCATCTTCGCCGGCGACCTGTTGCGCATGTACCTCCGGTATTTTGAGGACCGCAAGTGGAGCGCGAAGATACTTTCCGAAACGGAGGGCACCTCCGGCGGGTATAAGGAAGTGGCATTGGAGGTGCAGGGAGTAGGCGTTTACGGCATCATGAAATTCGAATCGGGCGTGCACCGCGTTCAGCGGGTCCCCGATACGGAAGCATCGGGCCGGGTGCATACCTCCGCTGCCTCGGTAGCCGTATTGCCGGAGGCCGAAGAAGTGGATGTACAGATAAAGGACAGCGATGTAAAGATGGAAACCGCGCGCAGCGGAGGCGCGGGAGGGCAGAACGTCAACAAAGTGGAAACCAAAGTACGCCTTACCCACGTGCCTTCGGGGATTGTGGTCGAGTGCCAGACAGAACGTACCCAGTTGGCCAACCGCGAAAAAGCCATGAAAATGTTGCGCACCAAGCTTTATGAAGAAGCTGTACGGGAGCAGGAGGAAGCCATTGCCGGAAAACGAAAAAGCATGGTCTCCACCGGAGACCGTTCCGCCAAGATCCGTACCTACAATTATCCGCAAGGAAGAATTACAGACCATCGCATTGGCCTGACTTCTTACAACCTGGATGCCTTTATGAACGGAGACATTCAGGAAATGCTGGACGCCCTGCAATTTGCGGAAAATGCCGAAAAGATGAAATGAGAAAGTTATTCCTTCAGCAGCCTGCGGATATCGTTTTTAAGCTTTTGGATGTCATCGGACTTTAAGCCGTCGTAAAATCCGCGAACCTGACGCTGCTGATCAACCAGCGCGAACCATTGGGTGTGCACATATTCGCCGTTCACCCCGACGGAATCGGCCGCATTGAGCAGGTATTCATTTATCGCTGTAGAGAACAATACTTTTTTCGGCCCGGTTAGAAACTTCCATACATCGGGATCGGCATCCCACTGTTCAGCGTATTTGGCCAGCGTTTCCACGCTGTCGGTAGCCGGATCAACGGTATTGGAAAGAATCTGGAAGCCGGGGGTATCCTTAAAGGTTTCATAGATCTCCGCCATGTTCTTGTTCATCCGGGGGCAGATGCCGGTACAGGTCGTGTAAAAATATTCAATGACGCTTACCTTGCCGTTAAGAACGTTTTGCGTAATGGTGTCCCCTTGCTGATCAAGCAGGGTAAAAGCGCCGACTTTATGCCCCGGGTTGCCCAAAACGGGCAGGGGAGGCTGGTTGTTTTTTATGCTTGAATACGTAAAATTGAAAGCGAAAATAATAACCGCGAGTATCACCACTCCAATGACCAGATACAATCCGTTTTTCTTCATGATTAAATCCTCCTGCCCTACAAAGGTACATTAGAACCTGATGCCAAGCTGCGGACAGCCGGCAGAATGTTGTTAAAGTTTTGTAAAGGCGGAAGACGGCGCTTATTGGCCGGAAAGGCCGAAAGCAATCTTTATGCCGAGCTTGACATCGGGAAGCCAGGAGGTCGTACGCTGCCCGGCGTCTACAACTGCTCCGGAATCGGGGTCTTTTTGGAAATCATCAAAACGATAGGTTTTCGCTTTCACCCCCAGGCCGATATACTTGTCTAAGTAGAAGGAGTGCCACTTGTGCTGCCTGCCGATCAGCAGCTGCAGTCCTGAAACATATTTGATGCTTTTTTCCCGGTAAGTTGTTCCGTTGATCTGGTCTTCCTTGTGGGGATACCAGATCTGCTTAAAGAGCAGCAACGGTTCGAAATAGGTGCCGGCGGCCTTTCTGTTTTCATTTGGAGAAATCACATAAAACCGCAGGCCGAGCCTGGCGGCATAACCTTTTGCATTGAGGTACTGGTGTTCGTTGATGTGGGGAATGAGCTGACCAAAGTTGACCTGGTTGAGTAAGTGGTCCCAATAATCGGTATAGATAAAACCTCCGCCGGCCTCCAACGTCAGGGCAGGAGATATTTCCCTGCTTACATAGACATCCAGTTCTTCCGGCAGGGTAAAAGGGTTGAACTTGATAAAGGTTTTGTGCTGGCCCTGCGCGGAAATACCAGGAAGCAGAAAACCTGTCAATATAAATAAAGGTATAAGGATCTTTCTTTTCATTGTCAGCATTTGAAAAAAAGACGGTTTACTTCGACCTACCGCGAAGAATCTCCTCGATGGTAAGCGGGAACCAGTAATGTTCTAACTGCTGCACTTTTTGTGCCAGACTTTTAGCGTTGTCTTTTTCGGTGACCGTGCATTTCTTTTGCAGGATGATTTCCCCCTCGTCATAACGCTCGTTGATATAATGAATGGTGATGCCGCTTTCTTTATCTCCGGCGGCGAGTACGGCTTCGTGTACGCGGGCACCGTACATGCCCCGGCCGCCATGCTTGGGAAGCAGTGCCGGATGAATATTAACGATGCGGTTTTTATAATGCACAAGAAGGTAATCGGGAATCTTCCAGAGAAAGCCTGCCAACACCAGCAAATCAATCTTCCGGTCTTTCAGCCTGTTGAGCAGGAAGTCGGGGTTAGCCATATCGGCTTTGCCGATAAGTAAAGCGGGTATATTTTCGTTATCGGCTAATTGAAGCACACCCGCATGAGGATTGTTGGAAACAAGAAGGACCACTCTGGCCACTTCGCTTTCTTTAAAATGAGCGATTATTTTTTGGGCATTGGACCCGTTTCCACTGGCGAAAATGGCTATTTTTTGTTTCACGATATTGAACTTGAGATTGCAGCGGCAATTTCAATCTATTTTCTCATTTAAAAAAATATTTTAGAGGACATATATTTTAGATATATTTGTCTATAATAACCAGGAAGAGGAAGACCATTTTATGAAATCTTTATAAATTGTTTGGTGAATGTCAAGTTTCTGTCTTACTTTTGTCCTGCTTTATAGAATTCATCAGGTCTAAATTAATATTTATTATAATGGGTGTGAATAGTCTTTTCAGGACCGGAAAGAGAAAAGTATTAGCAACGGTATTGGTAATTGGTTCTCTGTTTTTTATAACCCCACAAAATTTATTAGCCCAGGACGGTCCTGCTTCGGGTGATCCCAAAGCGGGAAAGACGCTGTTTCAGACAAACTGTGCTTCTTGTCATAATCCCATCAAGGACATGACCGGGCCGGCGCTGAAAGGCGTGGTGGACAAAATACCTGGTGGAATGGAATGGGTGTACGACTGGGTACATAATTCTTCTAAAGTGATTGCCAGTGGCGATGAATATGCCAATAAAATATTCAATGAATGGAGCAAGACTCAGATGACCCATTTCCCCCAACTGACCACAAGCCAGATCGATGATATCTTTGCTTATGTTAACTCTTATGAAGCTCCTGCCGCCCCGACAGCGGCTGCCGGATCCGGAGCTACCGGTAAGGCGCCAGCGGGAGGCATCGGAAACAACAATTTATTGTTCGGCATCCTCAGTCTTATCTTAGCTGTACTTGCGCTTATCTTGCTGCAGGTCAATAAAAACCTGCGCCGCCTGGCTAATGAAAAAGAAGGCGAACCCAACTATCGCTCCATTCCTTTTTACCTTAATAAAAGGAATATATTTATTGCTGTGATTGTGTTATTCTGTGTAGGCGGATACCTGTTGGTGGAAGGAGCTACCACCATCGGCTACAGCAAGAACTATCAGCCCGAACAACCTATTTTTTATTCCCATAAAGTACACGCAGGCATTAACCAGATCAACTGCTTGTATTGTCATGCCGGCGCCGAAAAGAGCCGTTATGCCATGATTCCCTCGCCTAACATTTGTATGAATTGCCACAGGGTGATTGACAAGTATACCGGTAATACCTTGTACGACGCGGATGGAGATCCTGTAGATGGTACGGCTGAAATTCACAAACTGTATGAGTATGCCGGATGGGATCCCGAAACGAAAGCTTACACGAAAGAGCCTAAACCTATAGAATGGGTTAAGGTACACAACTTGCCAGACTACGTTTACTTTAATCACTCTCAACATGTGAAGGTAGGCAAGGTTCAATGCCAGACCTGTCACGGTGAAATACAAAATATGGATGAAGTGAAGCAATATGCAACGCTTGGAATGGGATGGTGTATCAATTGTCACCGTACTACGAAAGTGCAGTTTGAAAACAATGACTACTACACCATTTTTACGAAATATGAACAACAAATAAAGGCCCATCAAATAGATAGTGTAACGGTAGAAATGCAGGGCGGAACGGATTGCGCGAAATGCCACTATTAATACAGGTCTTAAAGTGAGAAACATCTGAAAAATTGTTAACCGGAATAATTTTTAATTAAAATTAGCTT
>CAYXRN010000130.1:0-8948 GCA_964467635.1 uncultured Chitinophagaceae bacterium
TTATGTAACCCTGAAAAAACCTTCATAGATTGGCCGCTTTCCTTGTACTGATCTATTGGTGCAAAACATTATTTTTCTTGTCTATCTGATAAATTTTAGCCACAGAGCTAAGCGACCGCCGAAGGCCTCACTTAGAAGGATGAATGCGTTTCACCGATAAGGGCTTATGGTTTACAACTCCACGTAACACGGATGCCAATTTTTTTTTGCTTCATGCAACGTTCTGCACCTTAAGGTGGTCTTTTCTATTATAAAGACTATCAATTATGCGCGTAGAATTATTTTTCAAGGTGATGATCCCTGTCGTTTTCCTTCTGATAGCGAGCGGCTGTGGAAAAAATCCTGCTCCTGTCATTCATCAACCCCTCACCCTTCCGGAGCATGCTGACCGGGTTATTGCCGCGCAGGACCAATTTGCGTTCCGGCTATTCAAAAATGTACTGCAAGAAGACAACAGCCCTTCCAATAAACTGGTTTCTCCGCTCAGCATATACATGGCGTTGAGCATGGCATTTAACGGGTCCGCCGGCCACACCCGGATGGACATGCAAAATGCGTTGCAACTGAAGGATATTCCCATTGAATTACTCAACAAGACCACCCAAAGCCTGATCACCGGCCTACCCAGGGAAGATTCACGCGTTAGCGTCAACATGGCCAATGCCATCTGGTATCGCGAGGAAGGATATCAACCTCTGGCTGCTTTTCTTGATGTTGCCAAAACTCATTATCTTGCTAAAGTTTCCGCCGCGGATTTTAACAGCCCGGCTGCCGTACGGCAGATCAACAACTGGGTAGCCGAAGCGACCCGTCAAAAAATAAAGACGATACTGGATCGCATCAGCCCTTCAGATGTGATGTACCTGATCAATGCGACCTACTTCAAGGGCCAATGGAAATATAAATTTGATGCGGCTAAAACGGAAAACAGGACCTTTCATGCTGCTGGCGGGGACGTGCAAACACCATTTATGATCCAGAAGGCCACCTTCAATTATGCAAAAAATGACGTTTTACAGCTTATTGAATTGCCTTACGGCACCGGTGATTTTAATATGTATGTTTTGCTTCCTGCTAAAGCGGTTAATCTGACCCAATTTATATCCTCGCTTAGCTTGCTTACTTTTAAGGGGTACTTGTCTGCCCTTGATTCGGCTCGTATTACGCTGTACCTGCCCAAGTGGAAATACCGCTATAAGATACAAAACATGAAGCCCGAATTAGCCCGTTTAGGCATGGACGTTGCCTTTTCAAAAGGAGAAGCTGATTTTTCAAATATGTATCCCCCTGAGGCCGGAACCTATATTTCCAAAGTCATCCATAAAACTTATATCGAAGTCAATGAAAAAGGAACGGAGGCTGCCGCGGCAACAGCTGTGGAAGCAGGCATTTCAGCTTTGCCTCCTGAACCGGTGATGAATGTGAACCGCCCGTTTGTATACCTGATTACCGAGAAAACCAGCGGCGCCGTGTTGTTTATCGGCTTGGTGAACAATCCAAAATGAGGCCTGTAGATGCCCCGCTGTGGCCATATCATGGCTGGGGGTGTCGAAGGCCCGGCGGATCAGCTGCGGGTAATACCTCAGGCTATTTTGGGTACTTAAAAATGAACGGCTAGAGTGCCTCTTTGGCCCGGGTTTATGCTTAACGGATGCCGGCTTATCTTTTTCACAGGCTCAACTCAAGTACTTCCCAACAATCGGTACCCTTCTTCCTGCTCCGAATGCCTTGCAGGAAACCCGCAATACCGGGCAAAACTGGTTTCGTTTATATTCATTGGAGTTAACCAACGACAGCACCCGTTGTACGGTAGCCTGATCGTATGGTTGTGTGGAAAGAATTTGTTTTGGTCCCAGGCGGTGTTCGATGTATTCGTATAAAATATGATCGAGTTGCTGGTAGTCCGGCAGGCTGTCGCTGTCTTTTTGATCAGGCCGTAGCTCCGCGGAGGGGGCCTTTGTCAGGATGTTTTCCGGAATGATCGTTCGCTTTCGATTGATGTACTCTGCCAGCGCATACACTTGCGTTTTGTATAAATCACCCAGTACGCTGATGCCGCCGGCCATGTCGCCGTACAAAGTGCCATAACCCACCGCCAGTTCGCTTTTGTTGGAAGTATTCAATAAAATATACCCAAATTTATTGGCCAGTGCCATTAATAAATTGCCCCGGGTGCGGGCCTGTATGTTTTCTTCTGCCAGGCCGAACGGTAAGTCCTCAAATTGCGGCTTTAAGGTGTCTAAGAAAGAATGATAAATAGCCTGTATGCCTATGATATCATACGCGTTGTTCAGGTTTTTAGAAAGCTGTACGGCATCATTGACCGAATGCTCAGTCGAAAAGGGGGAAGGCATCATAATAGCCCGGACATTTTCGCTGCCGAGTGCATCGCAGGCCAGGGTTACGGCTACCGCGCTGTCGATTCCGCCGGAGGAACCCACAATCGCTTTCTTGAAATTCAATTTCCTGAAATAATCCCGTATGCCCAGGATAAGGGCGTGGTATATTCGGTCTATATGCCGTCCGGGTTCATAAGGCAGCCGGGCGAGCTGCCCCCTGGTAAACACGGGCATATTGCCCGTAGCCGGATGCAAGGGCGCTTTTAAATCCGGCGCCATTGCTGCCTCCTTGTCCACCTGGTCCACTGCCTTGACCGGGCTGCCCAACATATCAAGCGTACATCCGTCAAGCGCTTCTTCAAAAAACGGAAATTCTTTTTCCACCTTTCCTGCCGCATTCATAATAAGGGAACCGCCATCGAAGATCATTTCGGTTTGCGCCCCTACAGTATTGCAATAAAACAATGGAATGTTGTATTTTTTTACGTTGGCCCTGATAACTGCCATGCGTTTTTCTCTTTGATCATAATCAAAGGGAGAGGCCGAAAGATTGATGATCACATCGGGTTGTTGCTTGATGAGTTTATCCATGGGAGAGATACGGTATAGCGGATCATCGCCTAGACTCCAGATGTCCTCACAAATCGTCAGGGCGATTTTTTTCCCTTTGAACGCGACCACTTTCCAGTCGAAAGCGGGTTCAAAATAGCGGTATTCATCAAAGATGTCGTAGGTCGGCAGACAGGTTTTGTGGGTGATATGCTGAACCTTCCCCTGGTAGATAAAACAGGCGCTGTTGAACAGGTCCTTGCCTTCGGGAGCGGTATTGCGAAAGGGAGCCCCAACGACGACCGCTGTATTTGCCGTGAGTTCTTGCAGGGAAGCCACGGCCTGTTCACAGTCGTCAATAAAATCTTCAAATTCCAGAAAGTCCCGTGGCGGATAGCCACAAAGGCAGAGTTCCGAAAATATGACGAGATCCGCATCTTGTTGTTCTGCCTGCTGGATAGCCTGCGTTATTTTTCCCAGATTCCCTTCAAAGTCGCCTATCCTGTAATTCTGCTGCGCCAGAAATATATTCATTACCGTCCGTGTTATTTTGAAACAAAAGTACGGTTTAAGGAGATATTTTTAAACAGCCGCAGCCGGGGAGGAAGCCCGTTTCCTGCGGCCGGTCTACTCCGTGGCCAAGCGGCTTAGTTTTTTTGCCACCCGGATATTTGAGACGATAGTAGACTGGCCGGCGAGCCTTCCGTTAATATGATGGACCTGAAAATCATTAGCCACCGTTAGTTTGGAACTGCTGTCGGTGACCAAAGACAGGCTGTCGATTTGAAGGTGATGCCCCAAGAGGAGTTGGGAAGCGGTGGCATTGACAGAAAGATTGTTGTATTTAAGCGGGGTACCGATTCTTTCAAAATCGGAATCCAGTGTATCTTTGGGTATCCTGTGGCTGTTGTGCTTATTTATCCCGTCACCCAATTGCAAAATGGCATCGGTCAACCGAATGTGTATATCCGGATTAGTGGTCCGGTCAATGGTGTCTATTTGCAAAGTCGCCCCGTTCACTATGATGTCTTTCATATCCGGCAGGTACAGGTCGATGTTATAATGCGTATAATAAGTCTGTCGGACACCTGGGTGCCGTTTGGTAACGTAGTTTATAAACAGGGTATCTCCCGCGTTGGTTACACTAATGCTGTCTATTGTATTGAGTCTTCTGAAATGATAGTATCCTTTTTCGGCCGAATGCAAGTGACAAGTTAAGACCCTCCGATTATCGGTTATTTCCAAGTCCGGCCCCATAATTTTCACTACGCGGTATACGCCGGTTTTTCCCTTGGTCAAATGATCTTTCTCCCGGTCTATCTTGGCGGTATAAGCTCCTTCATGGACCATTCGTTTAAAAGCCATAAACATTCCCAGGGGTACGATGAAGATGGCGATCAATAATCCGGTTAATAATATATTGCTTCGTTTCATGCTCATTAGTTTTTGGCTGCATATTGTTTTTTAAACTTGTCGTAACTGGCTTTCAGATCTTCTATTTCTACATCCAGCAAATACATGGTGCGAAAGATCGTGGGAAGCTCCGTTTTGTTGAATTTCTGCCGGAGGTAGACCAGCGTATTTTTAACGCCCTCCGGTGAAATGAAATAGCCGATCCCCCTTTTGTCGTAGATAATGCGGTGCTGCTTTAAAAAGTCATAAGTCCGCGCAACGGTATTCGGATTCACTTCCAGTTGAACGGCCAGCTCTCTCACACTGGGTATCTTCTCCTCTGCCTGCCATTCGGTGAGTAATATCTTCTCACAAATATGATCAGCGATTTGCAGGTAAATGGCTTGTGAACTATTATTGAATTGCATTTTTTATCCTGTTTAAATCTCTTTTTCTTTTAACCGGAACCAGGTCACCAACCAGAAAAAAGGCACCCATATGAATTTTACTAAAAAGACCAATACATTGGAAATGACGGGATTTAAAGCATACTCGTAGAGGAAACCGGATTCGTATTGACTGGCATACAATACCTGGTCGCTGTGAATATTAATTCCAAAGGAAGCGGTATCGGTGAGGTGCTGCATGGAAAAAATATAACAAAAAAGGACAAAGGCGGTAATAATAGTGGTCAAAATAAAGGAATACCGCCTGAAGTATACGGAGCCTAATAAATACAAGGCCTGTACAGCAAAAAAAGCATAGACAAAATACCGTAGAAAGAAGAAGTGTTCCTTTACATAGTTCCAGTCGAGTTCCTTCAATGAATATCTTGTCGGATCGCTTTTTACCAAATGATGGAGGTAGCTTACGGCGGATCGTTCGATCAAAAAGAAACAAAGACAATACACTGCGGTGAAAACGATCAGGTTATAAAAAATAAGGCAAATCAGTTTTTCCAGGTGACTTGCCGGGAAGGACAGCCAGTACAACCCTTTGGCTTTACGGCCTAACATACTAAATGAAGCACTGGCAAATATGGCGCCTGATAAGAAAAGACCAATAAAGAATATGGGTATTAACGCGTACTCATCATATCGCCGGCCAGCCAGAATCAGCCAAAAAAGAAAAACGATCCCCAGCAGGCCGAGCAGGGCCAATGTGCCATACAGGTATAATTTTGCATTTTCAAACCAGTGCTTCTTTATCAGAAGCAGGAGCCGCCGGAAGCTGAAATTTTTTGTCATTTTTCGCGTTTTTTAGGTTAAACCAGTTCTTTATGGAATAAATCGTCGAGTAGCTGTCCATTGTTGACGACCGCTTTGTACAATAACTCTAAATCAATTTTGCCGCTTTCATGGTCTTCATTAGGAAGGATGACTGCCTGCCCGGTCAACGAAGGTTCCGCATAGAGTGCCTTTTCGATATCTGCTTTGTCAACAGATAGTTTAAAACTTAACCGTCCCAGTATCTCGTTGATGGAATGGTTAAAAAGGATTTTCCCTTCGTCTATAATCGTGATATAATCTATCAAGGCTTCCAGATCTCTGACCTGATGCGTACTGATGATGATGCACTTGTTTTCATCTATGGCACCGGCTAACACCTTTCTGAACTGGCTTTTGCTCGTAATGTCCAGGCCGTTGGTGGGTTCATCCATTAACAACAAAGCCGTATTGCAGGCCAGTGCGAAGCCAATTAACAGTTTCTTCTTTTGCCCGTAACTCATTTGTTGAATGGTGTTTCCCACGGGGATGTTAAATTCTTTGAGATAAGCTTCGAATTGATCGGCCTGGTAATTGGGGTAAAAAGGGGCATTGCAACGGACAAATTTTTTAATGGAAACATCCGGCAGATAGAATTCTTCGGGGATGATAAAAAATTCCTGTAAAAAATCGGGCTCCCTTTTTCCGGGAACAAAATCTAAAACATCAATCGTCCCTTGATCGGGAAACAACAACCCACAAATATTACGCAGCAGGGTTGACTTGCCCGTTCCGTTTTTCCCCAAAAGTCCGTAGATGTACCCCGATTGGAAAGTGAGGTTCAGGCCGCTGAAAACCGGCCGCTTTTTTTTATAGGCGAAATGAAGGTCGGAGATTTGTATCATGTTTATTGATTTAGTGTACTATGTAACTAATACAGTACAAATGTACATTTTCGTTTTTATTTTCCAAAATTTTTTACATTTAATTTTACCCATAGGATCGGTACGCGTTTTGAGCGGAGGAACTATAGCTCGTCTTTGGCCGGATAGAAAAGGGTAAACAGGGCTGACCTCAAATTGACAAAATTAGAACCGGATACAACATGAAAATGCTATTTTTTGGTGCAGGCGTTATCGGGCAAATTTACGCGGCCCGGCTTTTTAATAAAGGAGCGGACGTGACTTTGTTGGCGCGCGGGGAACATTACCAAAGGTTAAAAAATAAGGGGATATCCTTGCATAACGTCTTAACGAATGAAAATATCCACGTGCAAATTCCCCTGGTACAACAACTAAACGAAGCGGATGACTATGATTTGGTGATCGTCACAGTTCGTTTGGACCAGCTAGAAAGTGTAAAAGATATTTTAAAGGCTAACGAAAAATGTCAAACGCTGCTGTTTATGCTCAATAACCCTAAAGCGCTTCAGGGTTTAGCGGTGGAATTTCCTGGTAAACGGGTTATCCTGGGCTTTCCGGGGGTTGGTGGTACACGAGCGGGCCACCAAATAACTTATGTGCAAATCAAGGAGCAAAAGACCACTTTCGGGGACTTCAGTGGAACGATAAGCGACTTTACGAAGCGTTTGAAAGGCGTTTTTGAAAAAAGCGGCTTTGCCGTGGCACTTGAAGAAAATATGAAAGCCTGGCTGATTATTCATTCCGTATTTATAAGTTGCGCGTCGGCCGCGATTGCATTGAAACAAGGGGACAGCATAGCGCTTGGAAAGAGTAAACCCGCTATTCGCGATATGATTCAAGGCATAAGGGAAGGTTTTAAGGCGTGTCAGGATATCGGGTTGCCTGTTATTCCTTCCAATTTAAAAACGATATTCATGACGATGCCCACCTGGTTTTCCGTATGGTATTGGCAAAGGGCCATGAAAGGTGAGACGGGTACTTTAGCCATGGCACCACACGTAAACGCGGCTACAGGAGAAATGCAGTTGTTGTCACAGCAGGTATTGGCTATTGTAGGGAAGTCATCGGTTGAAATTCCCATCTTGACCAGGCTTTTAACAGCTTTTATCCATTTGAAGTGAACCGGCACAGCCAACAAGGGATCTACTGCCGTCAGCGGAAAAAAACTGCGTTACAGCTTCGGTAGCACATTTTTCATTAATTTTAAGGGGTGATTTTGCCTGACAAAAAACCCGGGAATGGCTGCTTGATGGATCAACTGGTAATGGCCGGGCTATTTGGTGAGGAATTAAGGGCTCGGTTAAAAGCGGATCAGCGGGAAGCGAAAAAAACCGCCGCAATTTACAAAGCAAAAAGACACCAGTCATTCATTTAAAAGCCAAAGTATCATGGAGGGGAACCCTAAAGTCATAAAACCCGATACGACAGCGGTGAGGACAGCTTTGTGGCGGGCCTTGCATGTGCAGATCGATCAACAACCCCTGGTTTTTAAAGACGAAATCGGCCTGCAATTGGTATCGCCCGAAGAAGGTTGGCAACTCCGCCCGGATATGAAATTTACCAAACGCCTCCGCGCCTCGATTGTGGCCCGGGCGCGTTTTGTGGAAGAACTGGTAACCGAACAGTCTGCACAAGGGATAGGGCAGTATGTCATCCTTGGTGCCGGCCTCGACAGCTTTGTCCAACGACGTCCTGAAGTTGCATCTAAACTGCAGGTATTTGAAATTGACCAACCGGATACCTTACAGTGGAAGCAGAACCGGCTCACTGCCCTTGGCTTTAGCATCCCTGAATTGCTGCATTTTGTGCCGGTAAATTTTAAAACATCTTCCTGGTGGGACGAATTACTAAAAACTTCGTTTGATATCCGTCAACCTGCCATCGTGGTTTGCACCGGCGTGATGTTGTATTTAACAAAAGAAGTCATCAGGGAGACGCTCTACAAAATTAAAGCACTTGCCACAGGGTCGACTCTTGCCATCACTTTTAACCTGCCGATCGAACTGGTGGAGGAAGAAGATAAGCCCTTAATAGAACGGTCGGTTAAGGGCGCGCGGGAATCCGGAACTCCTATGCTTAGTTTTTTTTCACCGGAAGAAATACTGGCGATGGCCCGTGAAGCAGGGTTCAAGGACCCGGCAACCCTTTCAACAAAAGACATGGAGCAGCGCTATTTTGCGGACCGACGAGATGGCTTGCTGCCGGCCAGTGGAGAAATATTCCTGTTGGCCACCACCTAAAAGGTAAAAAGGGGCAGCCTGCATGGCTTGCTCCGTTCTTCGGGAAGCGTAAAGCCTGGAAAGCGCCGAATGGCTTTTGAGAAAAGAGGGAAACCGGCTCTTAATAAAAGTGGAGCGCAAAACCCACTGATGCCAATAGGCTCGGTGGGATGTAAGCGACCATTAGCCTTGAGTTAAGATGTATTGAGGGGTAGTTTCTGGACTTGCTTCGCCAATTGAACAAACGAAGAACCCATCTGATCAAAGTAGCTTACGATACCAATAATATTGATGAAGTGTAGATGAATGTAGTCTACGACC
>CAYXRN010000131.1:0-6435 GCA_964467635.1 uncultured Chitinophagaceae bacterium
CATTGGTATTGACAACCGAAAACTCCAGAGGAACTATTAAAGTAGATTACATTGCAGTAAAGAAGGCACGGATGATTCTTCGTGCGATCAACCACAAATTGCGTCAGCAGATCATTAAGCTTTTAGAAGACAAAAAGACAATGGCTGTTACCGAAATTTACGTCAAATTACGCTTGGAACAATCGGTTGCTTCACAACACCTGGCCATTCTTCGGCGTGCCGATATTGTAAAAACAGAAAGAGACGGCAAATACATTTATTACTCTTTGAATAAGAAACGTATTTCAGAAATCATGAAATTTGTGAATCAACTGGTGGATTGATCCGGTTGAAAAAAATCATAAATAGTGATTGTTAAACAACTTTATACGAACTGCTTATCGGAGGCTGCCTATTTTGTAGCTTCAGGAAAAGAAGCGGTGGTCATAGATCCGATCCGAGATGTAGATGAATACCTGGCCTTGGCTGAAGAACATCAGGTAAAGATCAGGTATATTTTTGAAACACATTTTCACGCGGATTTTATCTCTGGCCATCTTGACCTGGCAGAAAAGACCGGTGCTTCAATTGTTTACGGTCCTAATACCCAAACGGCTTTTCCCATTCACCTCGCCCAAGATGGGGAAACATTCCGGATAGGTGAACTTACCCTGCAGGTGATCCATACACCCGGTCATACCCTGGAGAGCTCCTGCTATTTATTAAAAGATAGATCGGGGGAGCCTCATTGTGTTTTCACAGGAGATACCCTGTTCGTAGGAGATGTAGGCCGTCCAGATCTTTCTAGTGGCAACCTGGATAAGGAGGCGTTGGCTGAACTCCTTTTTAACTCCTTACAGAAACTGAAGCAGCTGCCGGATAAGGTGATCGTTTATCCCGCACACGGCCCCGGATCTTCCTGTGGGAAGAAGTTAGGAGCTGAAACCTTCAGTACACTTGGCGAACAGAAGAAGCAGAATTATGCCTTGAAGGCTTCCAATAAGGCAGCGTTTGTGGCGGCTGTGACGGATGGCTTAGGGGAGCCACCCTCTTATTTTAAAGAAGATGCCCGAATCAATAAGGAAGGATATGACGCCCTTGACAGCGTTATAGCAAGAAGTGATAAGGCGTTATCTATTAAGGCATTTAAGCGTGAAGTGGGCGATGGAGCTTGGATCCTGGACACGCGTGCCCCGGAAATATTTACAGAAGGCTTTATTCCTGGTTCAATTAATATTGGGCTTCAAGGCCGTTTTGCGGAGTGGGCTGGCCAGCTGCTGCCGTTTGAACAGCCGGTAGTGTTGGTTACCGATTCCGGAGAAGAAAAAGAGGCGATGATTAGGCTTGCCCGCATCGGATTCCATAACGTAACAGGTTATCTGGATGGCGGTTTTTCTGCCTGGACGAAGGCAGGAGAAAGAGTTGATCTCATTGTCAATGTCAATGTGGAGGAGCTGATGCTGGATATCCCCTATGACAAGAATTTGCGCATTATTGATGTAAGGAAACCAACCGAATTTGCAGGTGGCCATGTAGAGGGAGCGGTGAATATCGCATTAAGCAGTATGGTCGACCCTGCCAGCATAGCTGTGATTGATGAGGCGCAAAATCTGTATATACATTGCCAGAGCGGTTATCGCAGTACTATTGCCTGCTCCCTGATCAAACGACAGGGCTTTCATAATTTGAGGAATGTACCAGGCGGGTATAAAGCCATTAAAGAATGCAAAGAGATAAGTGTGATAAAAGAGCCATCTTCTACTCAGCTTAATTAATTGACAACGATTTCATCGGTAAACATATAGCCGCGTTGTTTATCCACTTTAATGCGTATGTACCTTGCGCTTTTACCGGTCAGGTTAAAGCTAAATGTTTTGAACAGTAATCGCGGATCTGTTGGCGATACATCGTTTTTAACTGTAGTAACTTCCCTGAAATGTGCACCATCGTCGGATAACAGCACCATTACCGAGTTAGGGATGTACACCCCGGGACCAATCAGTTGCATGAAGCGCATGGAGAGCTCGTGTAATTCCGATCGCTTACCCAGATCAACAATTACATCCATGTCGTGCAGGAAGCCCTGCCATTGTTTATCCTGATACGTGAGTGATCCTGTAATGCCGTTGGTGAGCGTCCGGGCATATTGGGCGGGATAGCTGCTGCTCCATCCACCATTGTTGTAAGTCACCTTTTTCCCAATAGCCTTGTGATAGTCGGCCTTATATACGGTTGTACTATCCATCTGACGGCCGTTCTTAAATGCCGCTGCTTTGATGGTCGTGATACCTGTCGAATAGAAGGGTCTGGTGTAATGCCGGTCCGATTGTTTGGGCTCAGAGCCGTCCAGCGTATAAAAAATGGTGGGTTTGTACTGCTCCGTATGGAAAATAATTTGGTAACGTTTTTGGCTGTAATCAGGTTTGGCTTGTATGTGAATGCGGTAGGAAGGGCGATAATAATTTACATTATGTCTTTGTAAAAGCAGGTACTGGCTTTGTAGACGGCGGTGGAAATCAGCAAAGTCCTTGGCTTTATCTGCTGTCCACGCTATTTCTGCAAGAGCGAGCAATCGAGGGAACAGCATATATGCCGCATGGGCAGTAGTGTTGATGTATTCTGTCCATAAGTTTGCCTGCACGCCAAGAATATGCTTTTGTTCTCGGACGGTCAGGCTGTCGGCGGGTACGGGGTTGTAGCTATAGACTTTTCTTAGCGGAATGTAGCCGCCAATGGCCTTGGGTTGTGTGTTCGGGTCGCTTTGGTAATGATCAAAATAACAGTATCCGCCTGGCGTCATGATTACATCGTGTCCCTGTCTTGCAGCGGCGATTCCGCCAGCCTCTCCCCGCCAGGACATTACCGTGGCCTCCGGCGCCAGCCCTCCTTTGAGTATTTCGTCCCAGCCTATTAGTTTTCGTCCGTGAGCCGATAGAAACCGTTCTATTTTTTTGATGGCGTAACTTTGTAGTTGCGCGACTTGCGTAAAGCCCATTTTTTTCATCAGTGCTTGATCCCTGGGGCAGGTCTTCCATGAACGCATGGGAGCTTCATCGCCGCCAATGTGAATGTACTTAGAGGGAAAGATATTCATCACTTCGGCGAGTACGTCTTTCAAAAAAATGAAAGTACTGTCATAACCAATGCAATATTCAGTGCTTCTGTAGTCAATCCCAAGACAAGACAGATGCGGATACACTGCCATCACCTCTTCGGAGTGAGCCGGAATTTCTATTTCCGGGATAACGGTAATTCCCCGCTTGGCCGCGTACGCGACTACTTCTCTGGCTTCCTTTTGCGTATAGTAGCCACCATACGCGTCCGGATCACCTTCCTGTAAAAAATGATCTTCTTTGGAAAGGCGCCAGTTCAATTTATGGCCGTTTGTACGCCAGGCAGCCTGTGAAGTAAGTTTAGGGTATTTTTTTATTTGTAAGCGCCATCCTTGGGCGTCAGTCAGATGCCAGTGAAAGGTATTCAATTTATACAAAGCCATCAGGTTGAGCAGCTTCTTGATAAAGGATACAGGAAAAAAATGCCGGGAAACATCCAAATGGATGCCTCTGTAAGGGAAGCGGGGCGTATCGGTAATTTGCAGGCATGGAAGATAATTTTCGTCCAGTTGAATCTGCTGCAACTGGATCAGCGTGAACATGGCGTGGATAGCCCCTTCTTCCTGTGCTGCGGCAATCATTATTTTGCCAGGAGAAATGTGCAGTTTGTAACCCTCGTCTCCAAGCAAGGAAGCATATGCCTTGTCAATGGAAAAATGAATAGCGCTAAAGGAGGCTGTCGTTTCCTTAGTTGATACGAGTTGCAGCGCTTTACGAAGAAGAGCCGCCTCGTCGCTAAAACTATTTGGGGCAACAACTTTTACATTCGGACCCAGCTTAAAAAAACCTGTTTTTTTTACCAGGGTCGTCGGTTGGGGAACCAAATCATAGTTTGCCTGCAGGGACGACTGTGCAGTGGCTGACAGTGTGATGATCAACAACAAAAAAAAGATGGGCTTTTTCATCCGTAAATAATTATGCGTCGAATACTAAAACTCGACTGGTTAAAAATAGAATTCAATAATAACAGCTAAGAATTGTAAAATTTCATCCACGAGCTCGAAGCTTAACCCTGTGTGCTTAGCTGTTTAACACCTGTTTCATATCCGGAGTCCATGCCACCAGTAAAAAAAACGGCTTTCCTCGCTAGCACTTAGACGGCAACTTGTGCCCCTGACTGCTGCCATTCTTTTGTAAATAAGTTATGCGTTTTTGTTTACGCTTAGTCTCAAATTCTACTATCGAATAGCCCTCATACGGCTGTAAGGTAGACAGTACTTGGTATGTTGCGCACAGGATCTTATGTCCTAATATTAATAGCGCTTTTTTTCTTCCTTTCCTGCCTACCATACTGTCGTATTTTCCCCGCAAATAAGTATCCTTTGTCCGGGTTGCTGCCCATCCGGCTTCCGCCAATATGCTTTTAAGATACTTATTGCCATGGGTGGTACGACCACTCAGTTTCTTGCCCCCGCTTTCGTTGTTGCCCGGACGTACCCCTGTCCACTTTGCTAATCTTTTGGCATTGCCGAAAGTTTCTTCCACTTTTATACCCGCTACAGCGAATATCTTAATCGCTATGGCCTTATTGATGCCCGGAATACTACAAAGCCGTTCTACCTCTAACATATGATCAGCCAGTAAAGCATCCATCTGCTGCTCCAACACCGCCAACTGGCTTTCCAAATAGCCAATATGACTCTTGAACTGCAGGAGCATGAACCGACGATGATCCGTCATTCTACGCTCAATGGCTTTCAATAATTCCGACTTCCCTGCCTTTAAACGTCCATGATAACTCTCTGCTATTAATGCCTCTAAATCCCTACGACCTGCCATTAACCGGTCTATCAACTTTGCGGAAACCACTCCGGTTATATCGCTTAATACACTGCTTAGCTTAATATTGGCATCTTCAAGTATCCTATGTATCCGATTCTTCTCCGCCACCAACTGACCAGTCAACTTAGTCGCATAGCGGTTAAGATCTCGCAATTGACGTATCTGCTCCTCAAAAATAAAACTCGCTTTCAACAGGCCTGCCAAAAGTAGCTTACAAATCCACTCGCTATCGATCTTATCAGTCTTGCGACCCGGATCGTTTTTCATGTGACAGGCGTTCACCAGAATAACCTTGAAGCAATCTCCCAAAATGTTAAATACAGGCTTTCAATATACTCCCGTACTCTCCATCGCTACCTGCGTAACCGCTGACGCTCGCAACCATTCGCATAACTCTTTCAAAGAACTTGTAAAGGTGTCGAAGGTCCTAGTTTCCATTACTAAACCCTCGCCATCTATCGTGGCTACTACTGTCTTTTCGTGGACATCCAGTCCACAACCACGAGAAATAATCTGGTCGTATTCAACCACCGACCCCGCTTCCTGTTTCCTTAGCTTTTTGACCTAAAGCTACTGCTTTTCCGGGCTTCGCATACCTCCATTTTATCCCCCTGTGTGTCAAAAATTTACATGAATGCTTCATATTATAAATCGTTACAAGCGATTAAAGGAGGAACTGTCCTGATAAACGAAATTAAGTTAAAATATTTGGAACGGTATTTGTTTTTAAACTATGCACTAAATTTATAATATTATGAAAGCTTCAAAACTCAGCTTCGCCACTTCTTTATTGCTTTCAGCAGGTATACTTTTGGGATCTTCCTGTAACAGCACCCACTCCAACCAGAGCACCACGGACAGTCTTGCTAATCAAACCGATCAACTGGAAGATACTTTCGACCAGCAAGTCTCAGAGTTTAAAGTTACCTGGAATAATAAAATGGATAAGCTGGACGAACAAATTGATCAGTGGGCGGATCAGATTAATGATTATACCGGTGAAAAAAAAGCACAGGCACAGGTAAAACTTGATTCCTTGAAAGTGCAAAAGGAGCGGTTGGAGGATAAGATTGATAAAGCTTCGGATAAAGCAGGTAATCAATGGGATGAATTTAAACAAAGTGTTAGCAATACCTACGATTCTCTTGAAACAACTATTGACAGAGCTTTTAGTACGGAAAGCTAACCGTACATAAAAGCCTGACTTTCCTTTGAAGATTTGGCTGAGGTCCGGTCGATCGTCGCTAACGATAGGTGTGTTTTTGATAAGCACCTTTTGTTTATTCACAAAGGATACCCTCTGTTTTTATATTGACGAACCGGGGGAATGAAAGGCAGTCTTTTTCAGACTATGGTAAGGAGTTGGATTTTTGGCAGCGTATTTTTAGCTTTCTTACGTGCCGGTGATAAGACTCGCGTTAAAATAGCGACTAATTTGATCCCATTGATAAATGCCGCCGGCTTAAAATTAACCCTTTTATCTTGCGCCTTCCGGTTATTTTCCCTGTGATATTCTTGGTTTTAAAGGTCGCCCTGTTAAAGAGGAGGCGGTGAACCGGTA
>CAYXRN010000131.1:6535-8948 GCA_964467635.1 uncultured Chitinophagaceae bacterium
GATGCTCACCAGAAAATAAAAGGGCGTGATTATGCCGATACCGATCCGCCATACGTTAGCGGCTTTTGGAATATTTTCATCATCGGTTTGTGCGTTATTTTTTCGTGAGCCGGGATAGGAAAGATATGGCGTGCTGTGGGAGCCTTATCCATAAGCCAACGATCAATATGATGGTCAGGTCCAGGCAGAGGGTTACCCCAACCATACCCTGAAGGATTTTTAAATTTTAAGGATAAAAACCAGGCAATAATGGCGGACACCATTTAAAAAACCGGATTGACGATCAGGAAGAAAATGGGCAATATTATGGCTTAGCATATTTTGTGAAAACCGTTTGGATGGCTCCGGGAATAGTACATCTCCGGTCTGGAACAATCATTAATATGTTGAAAATTGATCCCCTACTATAGACCCCCATTCAATAGTAACGACAAAACAAAGATAGTTTTTTTCTGACGGCCATCAGAATGCGTTTAAAAACTGATAATTTAATTCGGGGCGTTAGCTGTATCAGCTTGGTTTTGGAGAGCATGCTGGGTGCATTTTTAACATGAACCGGATTTCGGGCGGATTAGTTGTTATAGGAGACAGCGTATCTTTCGTCTTGGATTCCTATTTTTAGTAATTTTGTAGCTTAAAGTAAAAAAATAAACGGTTCATACCTGTTTTTAATCAAATAATACTAAAATTTCCTGAAAATGACTCTAAATCCACTCACCGCCATCGCTCCGGTTGATGGTCGTTATTACCAAAAACTGGCTCCGTTTTCTGATTATTTTTCTGAATTTGCGCTTATCCGCTATCGGGTAAAGGTGGAAGTAGAATATTTTCTAGCCTTGGCAGACGAGGACATTTTTTCTTTTCCCAAGGGTAAAAGAGCCGCATTACGTAAAATAGTTACTCAGTTTTCACTTGCCGATGCGCAGGCCGTTAAAGATACTGAAAAGATCACCAATCACGATGTAAAGGCCGTAGAATATTTTGTAAAAAGCAGGTTGAAGGCAATGGGGTACGAGAATAAAGCAGAGTGGGTGCACTTTGGTCTCACCTCACAGGATATCAATAATACGGCCACTCCATTGATGTGGAAAGCCGGATTGAACGATGTATATCTGCCCAAGCTGAATCAGATTATTGATGCTTTGAGAACCTTGGTAAAAGACTGGAAAAACGTGGCCATGCTCGCCCGTACACACGGTCAGCCGGCTTCTCCGACAAAGCTGGGTAAAGAAATAAATGTTTTTGTACAGCGGCTGGAAAAGCAAAAAAAGCAATTGGAAAAAATACCTTTTGCGGCAAAGTTTGGTGGTGCTACCGGTAACTTCAACGCCCACCATGTTGCTTATCCAAAGAAAAATTGGAGGAAGTTCGCCGACCGCTTTGTAAATGAGGTCCTGGAATTAAAAAGGACGGCCTTTACAACACAAATAGAACCTTATGATGACCTGGCTGCGCAGTTTGATGCCTTGAGGCGTATCAACACTATCTTGGTAGATTTATGCCGCGACGTGTGGACTTACATTTCCATGGATTACTTTAAACAGAAGGTCAAAAAAAATGAAGTAGGCTCTTCCGCCATGCCGCATAAAGTAAACCCGATCGATTTTGAAAATGCGGAAGGGAATCTAGGAATAGCCAATGCACTGTATACACATTTATCAGGGAAACTACCCGTTTCACGTCTACAAAGAGACCTAACGGATTCCACCGTTTTGCGAAATATTGGTATGCCTTTGGCGCATAGTTTTCTGGCGTTGATCTCCCTGGAAAAAGGTTTGAGCAAACTGATTTTAAATACCGATAAGATAGGAGAGGATTTGGAGGCTAACTGGGCGGTAGTCGCGGAGGCTATCCAGACCGTATTGCGCCGGGAAGGTTTTCCAAAGCCTTATGAAGCGCTGAAAGCGCTTACACGGGGCGGCAAGGGGATCAATGAAGGAAAGATTCAGCAATTTATTGAGACGCTGGAGATCAGTGAAAAAGTAAAAAAAGAATTGAAGGCGATCACACCTGAGAGTTATACGGGAATCTATTGAAGCTGCTTAGGGGATTATTGTAGGCCAAGCACTTGCTTTAATAATCGGTTTTTACATCTATCACATTGAGATGCAACAGCCGTTTTCAATTTTGTCGTGTGGTATAGGGGTTGGGAATTCGTAGTTTGAGTCAGTGACGGCTTCCTTCGTCTGTGGGATCGCCAAGGCGCTTGTTCTCCATCCATGGATCGGTACTCTTAATAGAATCTTGCAATGAATGGTAAGTCCCCACAGTGTCATCTCATGGTGTTCTTTTATATAGAAGCGCCGTAAAACCAACTGATCGCCTTAGGTGTGGGTTGGATATAAGGCGCAGAATCAACCTTGTGAAAGCATATATTGACGTATGGTTTGTGGTGAGGCCTCGCCTATTGAAC
>CAYXRN010000132.1:0-8934 GCA_964467635.1 uncultured Chitinophagaceae bacterium
ACAGCTACGCAGGAGTTGGTCGTACCTAAGTCAATTCCGATTATTTTGCTCATAATATTTAAACTTTTCTCCTTCTTTAAATAATTTAAAAATACGGTAATACTGTAGTCAATCATTATGCCAACAGCCCAGGCACTGCAATTATGGCAGTCAAAATAGCAAGCCTGGTTTTTCCAAACTGTTTCTATTCCCGAGTGGGATTTTCAGTAGATGGCGGACGATAATTTTATACGTTTCTTCCTTCCGAAGGATTTGATGAAAGGTATTTCCCGCTGTTTTTCCCACCTGATCTAAATGTTCACTTTTTAGTTCTCCCTTTCTCCTTTAAATTTGCCATCCGGGAAGTTTTAACAATGAAAAAGCTGTAAGATGAAAACAATCTGGATCGGGGGCCTGGCATTTATAGGTTTTCTTTTTCTGTATGCCTGTAATCAAAACAAGGTACAACCTATCGCTATAAAAGTACAACTGGTACACATCCCGGAGGATGCGGATGTCGCCTACCTGGATTTGATCAAGCCGGCAGAAACGATTACGATAGACACAGCGACGATAGATCCGCTTAAAGGCAGTTTTAGTTTCCAATTGTATTCAGAAGGTTCCGAGTCGCTCTACCGCGTCCGTACAGGCAAGCACCACGGTTTTCTGGTGGTGGCCGGCAATAACGATATTAAAATTACCGGCGACTATACTGCAGTTGACGAAATGCAGGTTCACGGATCCCGGGCCTCCAAAGAGCTTCAAAATTTCCTGACGGGGCTGAATCGACAAAACGCGGCACTCATCAAGCTGGCCGCCGCGATCGATCATCCCCCCTCTGCCTGGAATGACAGCCTGCTGCGCCAAAAAAAGTATCAGCTTCAACAGGGCAAACAAGCCCTCCTGGATACAGTACTGTATGAGGCGCGAAAGACGACAAGCCCGGCAATAGCGCTGTTCGCCCTTGGTATTCTGGACGACAAGGGCGCATGGAAGAAAGGGAAACCAGTATTTGAAGGACTAACCACCCGTTTTCCCAAAAACCAACTAGTAAAAGACGCCGTTAATCATTACAAAAAAAAGCTCAACAACCTGGGTAAAAGTCTGGCAATCAGCGTTGGCGATCAGGCCCCGGAACTGAGCTATCCCAATCCCGAAGGAAAGATCATCTCTCTTACGGACCTGAAAGGGAAATATGTTTTACTTGATTTCTGGGCCTCTTGGTGCGCCCCCTGCAGGGAGGCCAACCCACAGCTTTTACAAACCTATAAACGCTTCAAAGATAAGAACTTTACGCTGCTGGGTGTTTCACTGGACAGCAAAAAATCCTCCTGGAAAAAGGCCATCCAACAAGACGGGCTGGTGTGGAAACAGGTCAGCGACCTCAAGGGCTGGAACTCTCGCCCTGCTGCCATCTACGGTGTAGAAGCCATCCCCGCCAATTTTTTAATCAACCCCGAAGGAAAGATTATAGCGAAAAATTTATATGGCGATAGCCTGACCTTCAAGCTGGATCAGATTTTAACCGGCCAATAACTTTCAAAAATGCACACCACCGCTTTCCAGACCTATCACTGCATGATCCATCAAAGCCCTGTTGGCATGCTACAGATCGCAGCTTCCGATAAAGCCGTTACCGCCCTTTATTTTTGTGAAGCCACCGAAGAAGAACACCCGAACCCCCTTGCGCAAGAGGCAAAAAAGCAACTGCTGGAATATTTCGAAAACAAGCGCAGCATTTTCGACCTTCCGTTAAACCCAGCAGGTACGCCCTTTCAAAAAACCATATGGCAGGCTTTACAAAAAATTCCCTATGGCACTACCTGGAGCTACCTGCATCTTTCCAGGCAGATCGGCAATGAAAAAGCCATACGGGCGGTAGGCCGGGCCAACGGGCGGAATCCCATTCCAATCATCATTCCCTGTCACCGTGTCATCGGCAGTGACGGAAGCCTGGTGGGATATGGCGGCGGGCTCTGGCGCAAAAAACAACTGCTCAAACTCGAAGGCCTGCTGCCTCAGGAAGAATTGGCGTTTTAACATTCCTTAACAGAACATTAACTCCTGATTGGTTCGGATTATACCGAACTAAAAGTACTTTTGCGCAAAATGACGAGTATGCTATGACAACGGAAGAAGAATTGCTTGCCAAGCGCGCGCAGCTTATTGAGCGTTTAGGGGTTTATGTTGAAAAGAAAGAACAGCTTGCACCGGTAGCGTCAAGAATATACGCCACACTGGTCACACTTTGCGACAAGGGGATGACCTTCGAACAACTGGTGGAAAGCCTGGGAGCCAGCAAGAGCACGGTCTGGACCCACCTGAACCTTTTAGAATCTACCGACCGCATCGAATATTTTACCAAATCCGGCGACCGGAAGCGTTATTACAGGCCAGCGGCTAACCGTTTGAAACAATTCATCAATGAAAAAATAGCGCAATTCGAAGCGGATATAAAAATTCAAAGTGAAATTCTCGCCTATAAACAGGAAGCCAATGAGTTTTGGAAAGAAAATCCCGAAAAGCATTGTGACCTGCAGTTTAATAAAAACATTCTCGCCTTTATGGAAGAGGCCAATTCGGCCTTTAAAAAGCTTAAAATAAATTTAACCGAAAACCAGATAATCCAATAATTACGAAAATGAAAATCCGATTAATCCCCGTATTGATAGCGTTTGCGCTTTTAGCCGTATCCTGCGGACCAAAACAACAAAACACCCGCAGCGCAAACGGGCCGATGCCTTTGCCGGTGGTACAGGTACCCGCGGAAACCATTACAGGTCACACCAGCTATCCGGTACGGATAACAGGTATTGTAAACAGCGACGTGCGCGCAAAAGTCAGTGGCTATATTACCGAGGTGTTGGTAGACGAGGGCCAGCGGGTCAGAAAAGGGCAAATGCTCTTCCGGCTTGAAACGCAATCGCTTTCCCAGGAAGCCAATGCGGCAAAGGCTAACGTGGAAGCAGCGCAGGTAGGGGTCAGTCAACTGAAGCCCCTGGTGGAGCAGGGCATCATCAGTGAAGTCGAACTGGAGACGGCCAAAGCCAAGCTAGCGCAGGCCAAAGCCAGTTATGAAAGCATCGTGGCCAATATCGGCTACGCCCACATCAGGAGCCCGGTCAATGGCTTTGTAGGCGCGATTCCTTACCGGAAGGGTTCCCTGGTGAGTCCTTCCAGTCCGAAGCCGCTGACAACGGTCTCCAATACGGATCAGGTGTACGCATACTTCGCCATGAATGAAACAGATTACCTGGACTTCCTGCTGAACACCAAGGGAAACCAATTGCAGGAAAAGATCGACAACTTTCCTCCCGTGCGACTGCAGATGGCCAACGGGGAAATCTATAAAAGAGCGGGAAAGATAGAAACAGTTACCGCCCAGGTAGATCCCACAACAGGAACAGTCAGTTTCCGGGCAACATTTCCCAATCCCAATCATTTGTTGGTCAACGGGAGCAGCGGCGTGATTTTGATTCCCAAAATATATAAAAATGTACCTGTTGTCCCAGAACAATCCACTTACGAACGACAGGGGAAAACCTATGTCTATAAAGTACAAGGGGACACCATGGCGATGCCCGTTATCATCACGGAAAAAGACCGGGTAAACAACCTGATCGTTGTTGAATCGGGGTTGAAAGCCGGGGATAAAATCATCGCGAAAGGTACCGGGAAGCTGCAGGGCCCCACCCCTGTAAAACCGATGCCGATTCCCTTCGACAGCATCGCCAATTCAGTAAAAACCGTATTTAAGTAAATAAAGATGTTTAAAAGATTCATAGAACGCCCGGTATTATCTACGGTTATATCCATTGTTATCGTCACTTTAGGGATTATCGGATTAACTACATTGCCCATTACGCAATATCCGGACATCGCCCCGCCGACTGTCCGGGTATCCGCCAGCTATCCGGGTGCTAACGCGGAGACCGTATTAAAAAGTGTGGTGGTCCCGATCGAAGAGCAGATCAATGGTGTGGAGGGGATGACCTATATCACTTCATCCTCAAGCAATGGCCGGGCCAGCATAACCGTCTTTTTTGAGCAGGGTGTTGATCCCGACATCGCCGCCGTAAACGTGCAAAACCGGGTAAACCGCGCCCTCCCGCTGTTGCCCAGGGAAGTAACCCAGTCAGGAGTGGTCACCCGGAAGGAACAAACCAGCGCGCTGATGTTCATGAGCGCCTATTCAACGAATCCCCAATACGATGTAACCTTTGTTCAAAACTATCTGGAGATCAATGTACTGCCGGCGCTCCAACGAATAAACGGAGTCGGTAATGTCAACGTTTTCGGCGCCAATAAATATGCCATGCGCATATGGCTGGATCCCGAAAAACTGAAAGCCTATGATCTGATGCCCTCCGATGTGATCGCCGCCATTAATGAGCAGAGTCAGGAAGCCGCCGCCGGTACGCTGGGTGAAAACAGCGGGCAGGCCTTCCAGTACGTCATCAGCTATGACGGAAAGTATGAAACGGCAAAACAATACCGGAACATCGTGCTTAAGGCCCTGGATAACGGGCAGTATTTAAGACTGGATGATGTCGCTAAAATCGAATTGAGTTCGGAAAACTTTGGCGTAGTCTCCACGGTAGATGGTTATCCGGGGGTACCCCTGGCCATCTACCAAACGGCGGGATCCAATGCGAAGGAAATTATCGACAACGTCTATGAGAAGATGCACGACCTTGAGCAGGACTTCCCCAAGGGATTAGAATGGCAGGTGAATTTTGACACCAACCAGTTCTTGAACGCATCAATAGATAAAGTAGTCACCACCCTGATTGAGGCTTTTATTTTGGTATTCCTGGTAGTATTTATCTTTCTCCAGGATTTTCGCTCTACGCTGGTTCCTGCTATCGCCGTGCCGGTGTCCATTGTGGGTACTTTTTTCTTTTTGAACGTCTTTGGCTATTCGCTGAACCTGTTGACCTTATTTGCCCTTGTTCTCGCCATCGGTATTGTGGTGGACGACGCCATCGTCGTCGTCGAAGCCGTCCACGCCAAACTGGAAGAGGGCGCGAAAACCGCTGTAAAAGCCACCCAAAGCGCGATGAGTGAAATTACGGGGGCGATCATTTCCATCACCCTGGTCATGGCGGCAGTATTCATACCGGTTACGTTCATCAAAGGGCCTACGGGCGTCTTTTATGAACAATTCGGGATGACGCTAATGGTGGCCATTTTGATTTCCGCCTTGAACGCGTTGACGCTGAGTCCGGCGCTCTGTGCCCTGTTTTTAAAACCTAAAAACGAGCAGGAACAAAAGAAGAACATTTTTCAGCGTTTTTATTCGGTCTTCAATATCGCTTTCTCCATTACCACCAAGCGGTATGTTAAGTCATTGCATTTTCTCTACAAACATAAATGGATCACACCATTGATCCTGGTGTTAGCGGTAGTAGGCATCGTCTGGGCGGAAAGGACCACTTCCACCGGTTTCGTTCCCGCCGAAGACCGCGGAATCATCTTTGCCGACTTTCAATTGCCGCCCGGTGCCTCTTTAGACCGTACCGTGGAATTAACGCAGAAGGTTTCCGATGAAATAAAACAACTCCCTGGTGTGGAAGGCATCACCAAAGTCAATGGGTTCAGCTTCCTGGGGGGAGCGGGATCAAACTTTGCGATAGCCTTTGTGCGGCTGGAGAATTGGGATAAACGGGAAGCCGACTCTCTTTCCGTAGACGCGCTCACCAAAAAGATGTTTGCCATTGCGGCAAAATATCCAGGGGCGAACATTCTGTTCTTTTCACCGCCGAGTGTACCAGGCTATGGGGTCTCGGGAGGCTTTTCCCTGGAGTTGTTAGACAAGTCTGGAGGCAGCTTTAAAGACCTCGACCAACGGGCCCAGGAATTCCTGGGCAAGTTATCGGCCAGGCCGGAGATCCTGTACGCGCAAACCTCCTTTTCTACCAATTATCCGCAATACGAATTGATCGTCGATGTTCCCAGGGCCAAGGCCGCCGGCGTATCCGTTTCCAGCATCTTCGCCACCCTGCAGGGATACATAGGAAGCGTTTACGCCAATGACTTTGTACGGTTCGGAAAGCAATACCGGGTATTCGTACAAGCCTTGCCCAAAAACCGCACGTCCCCGGACGATCTGAATTCCATCTTTGTCCGCAACGCGGCGGGGGAAATGACCCCCATTACCCAATTCGTAACTTTAAAAAGGATATACGGACCACAATCCGTAACCCGATTCAACCTGTACAACTCGACCAGTGTGAGCGGTTCACCCGCGCCGGGATATTCCACCGGGGACGCCATTAACGCCATCCTGGAGGTGAGTAAAAACGAATTACCGGCCGACTTCGACATCGCTTTCTCCGGTTTGACGCGAGAAGAGATTGCCGCCGGCAACCAAACGCTCATCATCTTAATTTTAAGCGTACTGTTTGTGTACTTTATCCTTTCGGCACAATATGAGAGCTATCTGGTTCCATTTTCCGTATTGTTTTCCTTACCGGTCGGCATCATGGGAGCCTATTTCGCGACCAAGCTGGCCGGACTTCAGGTGAATATTTATTTTCAAATCGCGCTGATTATGCTATTGGGCTTGCTGGCGAAAAATGCTATCCTGATCGTGGAATTTGGCATCCAGCGACGAAGGGCCGGACATTCACTGGTGGCCTCTGCCTTTGAAGGCGCCCGGGTTAGGCTTCGTCCCATTTTAATGACCTCTTTTGCTTTTATCCTGGGCATTATGCCGCTGGCCTTGGCTACCGGTATCGGGGCGAAGGGAAATCGCTCCATAGGAACAGGCGCCGTAGGGGGCTTGCTTGTAGGGACCGTACTGGGTGTAATTATTATACCGTTGCTATACATCTTCTTCCAGTGGTTACAGGAGAAAATCTCCGGACCTCCTAAAGCCGTAGTTGAAAATAAAAAACAATCTGAAAAATAGATCATGAAAAGGAATATGCGTAAATATTATAAACTGGCATTGATACCGGCTGTCTTGTTTATGGTTCAGTCCTGCTTCGTCGCCAAAGTGTATGAACGACCGGACGTAAAGACGCAAGCCCTGTACCGTATGGACCACCACCCTGCGGACAGCACGTCAATTGCCGACCTTCCCTGGCAGGAAGTGTTTACTGACACGCTTTTACAAGGTTATATTGAAAAAGCCCTGAATAACAACCTGGACGTCCGTATAGCCATACAACACATCAACAGTGCGGAAGCCTATCTGAAACAGGGGAAAGCCGGTAACCTGCCCACCGTGAACGCGCAGGGCAACTATACTTTGCTCAATCCGTCGGAATACAGCCAGTACGCCGGCACAGGCGAGGACGTTATCAATCAGTTCGACCTGACGGCTTCTCTTTCCTGGGAAGCCGATATCTGGGGAAAGATCCGCAGCCAGAAGCGGGCGTTTAAAGCAAAATATTTACAGTCTGTCGCGGCCCAAAAAGCCGTACAAACAAAACTGATTGCTTCCGTAGCCTCCCTGTATTATCAGCTGCTGGCCCTGGACAAGCAGGCCGCCATAGCAGAGACCTCCATTGAAAACCGAAAAAACAGCCTCGAAGTAACCAAGGCCCTTAAAAAAGCGGGGAAGGTTACCGGTGTCGCCATAAAACAAATGGAAGCGCAAATTTATAACGCGCAGATTATTTTGGTGAACCTGCAACAAAACATCCGGCTGCTTGAGAATACCTTCAGCATTCTGCTGGCCGAACCGCCACATTCCATCACCAGAAGTGATTTGGACCAGCAGCACATCAACGCCGGACTCCAAACCGGCGTACCGGCCTTGTTGCTGGAAAACCGCCCGGATGTGGTAGCCGCGGAATACAACCTGATGAATGCCTTCGAATTAACCAATGTAGCTAAAGCCAATTTCTACCCCTCGTTGACCTTGACGGCCTCCGCCGGTTTCACCAGTTTCGAGCTGGAAAACTGGTTCAGTGCCAACGCCCTCTTTTCTTCCGTCGCTGCCGGATTGTTTCAACCCATATTGAATGGCCGGAAGATACGCACGCAATACGAGGTGGCTCATTCCCAGCAGGAGATCGCCTTGCTGAATTATAAAAAGACCCTTTTGCAGGCCGGGGAAGAAGTATCCGATGCCCTTGAAAGTTACCAGTCGACCACTAAAGTAATCGACATACAGAAAAAACAAGTGGAAGCGCTGTTACAGGCCACCGACTACTCGCAACAACTGCTAAAATACGGATTAGCCAATTACCTGGAAGTGCTTACAGCGCGCCAGCAGGCGTTAAGCGCGCAACTTCAGTTAGTGGATTCCAGGTATCAGCAGCTGAATTCCATGGTCACCCTTTATCAGGCGTTGGGCGGGGGTTGGCGCTAAACAGTAGCAGCGGTATGGCGTGTGTAAGCCATCCCCTTTTAGCCAGAAACTACAGCTGGCTGTTCGATTTTCCGGCGAATTACGATCGGGTAACCGCCGCGAGTCAGCTCCTTGCATTTCGCTTTCTGCGATGTCCTGGTCTCCCGGAAGGCCAGCTTCAATCTTGCAGTTTTACCAAACAGCCGTACCACCGCTCATGCTTTGATTCCCTTTTTATTCGGAAAACGTCTGTTTGTGGGATGTTATATCAAGTCATCTCCCCTGTGCATTCGTCGAGCAGCACCTCCCCGGATGCACGTTTCAATCTTACCGGAGGGAGCCCCCTCTCATCAATACAGCAAGCTGTAGCCTTCGGCTAAGCCAAAGCTCATGCGGTTGAAAATAAGCAACAGACAGCGGTCCTAGAAGCGGATAAGCGAGGTAAAAGCTCATAATGGGTCACAAACTGGCTGTGCCCCCATCAGCCATCGTCATGGCAACCGGTAAGCACGGGGGCCATCAAAAGCAGTTGAACAACAAATCTTAATGAATTATCTATCGTTCCAATTAGCTTTATATGCAAGCATCCTGTAAAATGCACCCAACGAAACATCACTCATTGCTTGTGCCAAACAATGATTTTTCATTATGTT
>CAYXRN010000133.1:0-8804 GCA_964467635.1 uncultured Chitinophagaceae bacterium
ATTTATATGCCTGCGGAGAATGTGCCTCGACAGGACTTCATGGCGCTAATCGGCTGGCGTCCAATTCCCTGTTGGAAGCAATGGTTTTTGCGCGTCGTTGTTTTGAAGACAGTATTAAAAATGTGGACGCTATTCCCATATGTTCCTCCATCCCGGATTGGAATGCTACAGGTACCACGGCTCCCCGCGAAATGATTCTTATTACACAAAGCATTAAAGAGTTGCAACAGGTGATGAGTGATTATGTGGGAATTGTCAGAAGCAACACGCGTTTGCAAAGGGCCATGCGCAGGTTGGATATCCTGCACGAGGAAACAGAAGCGCTGTACGAACAGACGGTTGTGTCTCCGCAACTTTGCCAGGTCCGAAATCTGATTACGGTAGGCTACCTGATCGTGAAAGGCGCCAGCTTCCGCAAGGAAAGCCGGGGCCTGCATTACAATACCGACTATCCGAATAAGAGCGAACTGGTCCAGAATATCATCCTGTGATCAACCCTGAACAATCTTATTGTAGGAAGCGGTGATGCCCTTGATCAGCGAGGAGCTGAATCCCCGATGCTCCATTTCGTTCAAACCGGCTATGGTACAACCTTTTGGTGTGGTTACTTTATCGATCTCTTCCTCCGGATGTTTCTTTTCTTTGATCAGCAGGGAAGTCGCGCCTTTGATGGTTTGTGCCGCAATCAGATTAGCCGTCTTGGAATCAAAGCCAATCTCAATGCCGCCCTGTATGCTGGCGCGTATAAACCGCAACGCGTAAGCGATGCCACAGGCTCCCAGTACGGTAGCAGCGTCCATCAGGTTTTCATCAATCTCTATGGAAACACCGAGCTGATGAAACAAATCATGGACCCAGTTTACCTGTTCGCTAGAGGCGTTTTTATGACACAGACAGGTCATTGATTCCTGTATGGCGATGGCGGTATTGGGCATGGCCCGGAAAACCGGAAACGCCGCCCCCACGATTTCCTCGATGTCCTTGACCAAGACACCGGTTACGATGCTGATGACCAGTTGCTTTTGGGGATCCAGTTCCTGAGTAAGTTCCTTTAATACGGGTCTGATGTTATAGGGCTTCAACGCTACGATGATTGCATCTGCCTGCTTTACAGCGGCATGGTTGTCCGTTTGTATATTGACGCCCTGGTCTTTTAAATGCTGTAAGGTATTTATTTTCCTTTTGGTGATGGTGAGGTCTTCAGGCCTGGAAAAACCGCTTTTTAACAGGCCTTCGGCAATGGCGGTACCCATATTGCCGCCACCGATAATGGTTATTTTTTTATTTTTCATAACTAACTATTTAGTTATAAGGTAAGTGCTGTCAGCAATAGATAAAAGATTTAATGACTTTAGCGGCTTGGGCGACAGCTGCGCTCAAATCTTTGTTTTCAACTACATGATCAAAGTTATTCTCGTGTTCCATTTCTTTTAAAGCACGATCCAGTCGTTCCTGCATACTTTCTGGATCATCAACTCCTCTGTTGGTCAGCCGCTGTTTTAATACGTCAATAGAGGGCGGTTTTATAAATATAGCAATTGCATGGTCTCCAAAATGCTTTTTTAATTGTTCAGCACCTTTGACGTCTACTACACGAAGCGGATATTTATGGCCCTGCCATATTCTTTCGAGCTCAGAATACAGGGTCCCGTAATATTTCCCTTTATACACTTTTTCATGCTCAACAAAAGCGTCTTGTGCGACTCTTTTTTGAAATTCATCCACACTGATAAAATAGTAATCTTTTCCTTCAGTTTCTCCGTTCCTAGGCGGACGGGTAGTAACGGAGATGGAAAAGGCCAGTTCCGGCATTTTCCGAAGTAACTCATGTGCGATGGTTGTTTTTCCGGCTCCTGAGGGCGCGGTTAGGATAATTAATTGCTTTCCCGACGTATTTGTTTTACCCATAATATTAACTGTTTGGTCATATCCTGCGTATGCTGGCTCCCAGTTGCTGCAGTCTGGTGTCTATAGCCTGATACCCCCTGTCGATCTGATTTACATTTTGAATGACGCTTGTCCCTTCTGCGCTTAAAGCGGCGATCAGAAGCGCTACGCCCGCCCGAATATCGGGAGAGGACATGGTTATCCCGCGGAGAGGCCTGCTGCGATTTAGCCCCACTACTACCGCTCGATGCGGATCACACAGTATGATCTGCGCGCCCATGCTGATTAATTTATCGACAAAAAACAATCTGCTTTCAAACATTTTCTGATGGATCAATAGGCTGCCGTTGGCTTGTATCGCGGTAACCAATACAATGCTTAGCAGGTCCGGGGTAAAACCCGGCCAGGGATGATCATAAATCGTCAGCACAGAGCCGTCCATAAAGGTCTGGATGTTGTAGGTGTCCTGTGCCGGAACGTGAATGTCATCTCCCTTAATGTCCAGTGTCAGGCCCAACTGACGGAATTTATCCGGGATAACACCAAGGTGTCCGACCCCGGCATTTTTAATCGTTAGGGTGCTTTGGGTCATGGCTGCCAGTCCGATAAAAGAGCCGATTTCGATCATGTCGGGTAAAATGCGATGGGTAGTGCCTTTAAGGCTGGATACACCTTCTATTTGCAACTTGTTGGATCCCGTACCGGTAATCTTTGCCCCCATGGCCTGCAACATTTGGCAAAGTTGCTGAATATAGGGTTCACAGGCGGCATTGTAAATCGTGGTAACGCCTTGTGCGAGGGAAGCGGCCATCAGCAGATTCGCTGTTCCGGTAACAGAAGGCTCATCCAGTAACAGGTAGGTGCCCCGAAGCCCTTTTTTGGCCTCTAGTACCGCAAAACCGGAAGTAGCCCCGGTATCAAGCATGGCGCCCATCTGCTGCAAACCACGCAGGTGGATATCCAACGGCCGGCGGCCGATCTTATCACCTCCAGGTCTGGGAAACCAGGCTTTTCCAAAACGGGCCAGCAGTGGACCGGCTATCATTACCGAGCCGCGAAGCTTGCTTGATTTTTCCCGGAAAGCTTCGGTTTGCAGGAAACCAAAGTCGACCTCATCTGCCTGGAAGGCACTGGTATGCCTATCAATGCGGTGTGTTTTTACGCCCATATCCTCCAGCAACTCTATCTGCATGTTGATGTCTACAATATCAGGCAGATTATGGATGGTCACTTTCTGCTCTGTTAATAAGCAGGCGCTGATGACTTGTAATGCTTCATTTTTAGCTCCCTGAGGAACAATCGATCCATGGAGCGCGTTGCCGCCCTTTACCTCGAATGCGTTGTTCACTTATTCCTGTTTTTATATTTATGCCGCTTGCCGTTGTTTTTACCGCTCTTATGTGAATGCCCTCCTTTACGTTTACCGTTACTGGTATTGTTGTAGAGGTTTTCGGGCAGCTGAATGCTGTGGTCGTTTTGATAGGTGAGCTTTCCATCGGTCATATCGGCCAGTTCCGCACTGATGATGTCATCATGCATGTTTTCTTTATGCCAGTTGGCGTAAGCCAGCTTCATATAGTTGCCAATATACTGGGTCAGCCCTTCTTTTTTTTCGGGATCGTTTTCGGTAATGGCCTTCTCGATCACTTTTTCCAGGTTTTTGCCGAAATGCCTGAACCGGGGATAAAGCTTGGGGTAAGGCAACGGGTCGGGTTTCTTACGGAGGGTTTCCCGGGTCGGGATAGGATAGGGGGAGTTGACCTGAAGTTTAAAATCTGAGATCAGAAAAAGGTGGTCCCAGAGTTTATGCCGCCAGTCTTCCACATTGCGCAGATGCGGATTTAGCATACCCATCAATTCAATTACTGCTTCTGTATTTTTCTGGCGTTGCTGATCATCTTCGATGGTGAGCAGGTATTCAACCATTTTCTGCACATTGCGACCGTATTCACGGATGGCCAGATGATTGCGCGTGGTGTTATATTCCATATAAGTGTGGATAAATAAAAAGTAAACTGCAAAAATAAGCAAAATATGCAAGCCAGGCCGACATTAAAGCATATTTCCGTAATAGTAAATACGGATTATTCTTCTTCTATAGCTACATTAATGCTTCTGTTCATAGTCTCTTCCAGCGAGATGAAGGTTTCCGTGCGGTCAATGCCTTTTACCTTTTGAAGCTGGTCGTGCAATACATGACGAAGCTGTTGAATATCCTTGCATACGATTTCCACAAAGATACTCCAATTTCCGGTGGTATAATTGAGCCGGACAATTTCCGGAATTTTTCTTAGTTCCTTGGCCACGGAATCATAAAGAGAACTCTTTTCCAGATAAATACCAATGAAAGCAATTACATCATAGCCTATCATTTTCATATTTACCTGTAGCTTGGTTCCGCGGACCACCCCCATTTCGTGGAGTTTTTTCATTCTTACATGAATCGTTCCGCCTGAAACAAAGAGCTTTTTCCCCAGATCAGCGTAGGAAATTTCCGCGTTCTGCATCATCTCGTTGATGATCTGCAAATCCAGTTTATCAATATTAGGGGTTGCCATATGGATGGAATTTAAAAGGTTTAAATAAAAATGTAATGTTTTCTATAAAAAAGTTATTTGCATCGTTAAAAGTAATAAAAATTAGAAAAATTCCAAGAATTGGGTGAAATTTTTATAAAAAGTTAAGATTTAAAGGATTGCCTTATTTTTGCTTTTTATGGGACACAAGAAGTTAATTCGTTTTGAAGAAATTAAAACTTTTCCGAATGTGCTTATTTTCCCCGAGGGGATGAAATCGCGCTGGCGGGATCATTTTCAAAATCCCCATCCCATAACCTTGGAACTGGCCTGTGGAAAGGGGGAATATACCTTGGCGCTGGCCCGCCTGTTTCCCGAGCGGAATTTTGTAGGCGTAGACATCAAGGGCAATCGGATATGGAAAGGGGCCAAAACCGCGTTGGAAGAAAAGCTTCCCAACGTAGCTTTTTTGCGGGTACAAATTGACCATATTGATACCTATTTCTCTACCGGTGCCATATCGGACATCTGGATTACTTTTCCCGACCCTTTCCTTCGTAAATCGAAAGCCAAGAAGCGGCTGACGCATCCCCGTTTTTTACAGTTGTACCAGAAGATCCTTCGGCCGGGTGGCCATATTCACCTCAAAACAGATTCCCCCGAATTGTATGCCTTTACCCGAGAAGTGATCAGGGATAACAGCTGCTTGCTGCACCGGGATGTTGCTGATGTATACGCCGCCGGGCCGGATACCCTTCTGGGAATAAAAACCTTTTATGAGCGTATGCATTTGCAGGAAGGCCGGACTATCCGGTACCTGGAGTTTTCCCTTCCGGATAAGTTGCCGCCTGTCTTCCTTAAAAAACCATCGCATGAAAATGACAAAAAATAAACCGGATAAACCCTTTTACGAGGCCGTCTATGAGATCGTCCGCCGGGTTCCGCGTGGCCGGGTAACGACCTTTGGTGCCGTAGCGGAAGCCGCCGGTACCCGTCTTTCCGCACGTATGGTCGGGTGGGCCCTGAGCATGAGCCAAAATGCCCGGCCTCGGGTGCCCGCCCAACGCGTCGTCAACAGGATGGGCCTTCTGAGCGGGCGCCATCATTTCGCTACACCGACATTGATGCAGGAATTGCTGGAGCAGGAAGGCGTAGCGGTGAAGGACAACAAAGTAGTGGATTTCAAAAAGTTATTCTGGGACCCCACCGGGAGGTGATTATTTCCTCAAAAAGAAGGATTGGCGTAAATGACCTGCAGGACAGTTTGCCCGACTGCCTTTAAAGTATTTTTGTCGATAACATCCATATTGTCGTTAATCGTATGATGCCAAGGCATAAAATCCCCATTTCCCTGTAATCCGATGATGTCCATAGTCGGGATGCCGGTGATGCGATTAACGAATTCGTGGTCGTCGGTAATGCCAATTGCGCCCAGATCCCGGTAACGGAAATATTCTGAATAGCCGATGCGATTGGCTACATCCCAGACCATTCGCGATTGGGGGCCCGCATAATGCCGGGTGACGAGTTCCCTGAAAAAGCGTGCGCCCTTGCCGCCTACCATATCCAGAAGAATGCCATACTTAGCCTGGTAGCCGTCGCCCTTGGCCTTTCTGGCCCAATATTGCGTTCCCAGCCCCCAGGAATTAGGGTCGTTGTTCACCCCGGCGTCTTCTACATCCGTAAATAAAATATCTACCCCTATACCCGGATCTTTAAGACTGAATTGGCGGGCGACTTCTAACAGCACGCCTACGCCGCTGGCCCCGTCGTCGGCCCCGTCAAAATGCTCATCTTTTGTCGCTTCTACCGCATCTGCGTAAGCCCGGGTATCCCAGTGAGCCAAAAGCAAAATTCTTTCCTTGGAAACAGGATTGAAATGACCGATAATATTGACGCATTTGTAAGACTTCCCGTGTGTCGACACCGTGGTCCGTTGTATTGTTACGGTGTCCGCATAGGCCTTCATTTTCCCGCCGAGCCATGCTGCGGTCTGGGCATGCGCCGGCGTGTTGGGAATCCGGGGGCCGAACGCCACCTGCTTGTCGATAAAATGATAGGCGCTGTCTGCGTTAAAAGCCGGAGCTGGGGCGAGTGGGGGCAGTTCTTGACGCTGTGCCTGCTTATTATTTTTATTGCCCGGATTACAGGCGGATAAGAAAGCGGTAATAACAATTAAAAAAAGAAGGGCACTTCCTGGCTTATACATATCGGTTGGGATTCTATTGGATTAAATCGCGTGCAAAGTAAAGAAAAACCCCCACAGGCAGGGAAAAGAAATCTTAATTCCTTCCTAAAAATAGAAAAAAATGGTAGCTTTAAGCAAAATTAATAATATGGCAGAAGAACACATTGTAAAGATTTTAGCTACAGAACCGGTGACCCATGATGTAAGAAGATTTAAAGTGGAAAAGCCGGAGGGCTATACGTTTATTCCCGGCCAGGCGACAGAGGTGGCCGTTAATAAAGAAGCGTGGAAAACCCAGGCACATCCTTTCACCTTTACCAGCCTGAACGATTGGGATTACCTGGAATTTACGATTAAGATCTATGATGAACGCCAAGGGGTAACTCATCAGTTGGGACAGTTGGAAGCAGGAGATGAGCTGATTCTGCACGATGTTTGGGGAGCTATTCAATATAAAGGAGAGGGAACTTTCATTGCAGGTGGGGCAGGAGTAACCCCGTTTATTGCTATTTTCCGCCAGTTGCAAAAAGACGGGGAAATAGGGAATAACCGCCTGCTGTTTTCTAATAAAACCGCTGCGGATATCATTTTGAAGGAAGAGTTTGAGCAGATGCTGGGCGACAATTTTATCAATACGCTTACCGAAGAATCTGCGGAAGACTATGATCACCAGAAAATTGACCAGGCCTATTTAAAGGAAAAAATTAAAAACACTAATCAGCAATTTTATATTTGCGGGCCTGATTCGATGATCGCCGATATTCAAAAAGCACTGGAAGCTATAGGCGTAGAACAAGGCACGGTGACGGTAGAAATGTAATAGGGCCGATATTATCCCTGCTTACATTCCTTGATGTCTTCCATAATGCGGTTGGCGATGTTTTGCGCCGTAGTCTCAAACTGGCTTTCTGCGTAAATGCGGATGATCGGTTCTGTGTTGGAAGCGCGCATGTGTACCCAGTCTTCGTCAAATTCGATCCGCAACCCGTCTTCTGTATTGGCCGGATTATTTTTATATTTCTGCCTGAGTTGCGAAAGAATGCCTTGCACATCAATGCCTTCATCCAGCTCGATTTTATTTTTAGAAATAAAATAATCGGGATACTGGCCTCGCAGACTGGATATGGTTTTTTTGCTTTTGGCCAGATGCGTTAAAAACAGCCCGATGCCGACCAGGGCGTCGCGTCCATAATGCAGTTCCGGATCAATCACGCCACCATTTCCTTCCCCACCAATCACGGCGTTAACCTCCTTCATTTTCCGGACCACATTTACTTCGCCTACCGCTGCCGGATAGTATGTGCCACCATGCTTTTGAGTTACTTCTTTGAGCGCGCGGGTGGACGAAAGATTGGAAACGGTATTGCCTTTCCTTTTGCTCAGGACGTAATCGGCAATGGCTACCAGGGTATATTCTTCGCCAAACATGTTTCCGTTTTCGCAAACAAAGCAAAGGCGGTCTACATCGGGATCTACAGCAATGCCCAGATCAGCCTCCTGTTTCTTTACTTCGTTTGAAAGCTCGATCAGGTTCTCGGGAAGCGGTTCGGGATTGTGTTCGAATTTACCATTGACTTCCCCGTTGATCACAGAAATTTTTTCTACCCCCAGCGCTTTTAGCAGGGCCGGCACAAAAATACTTCCGGTAGAATTGATGGGATCTATTACCACGGAAAACTTCCGTTCCTTAATTGCAGCGGCATCAACCAGGGGATGGCCGAGGATGAGGTCGATATGTTTCTGGAGGTAGCTGTCATCCAGGGTTTCTTTCCCCAGTTTTTTTATATCGGCAAAGTCGAAAGTTTCGTTGTCGGCGATATCCAGTATCTGTTTACCGTTCGCTTCGGAAAGAAATTCCCCTGACCGGTTGAGCAGTTTCAGGGCATTCCAATGGGAAGGGTTGTGGCTGGCGGTAAGGATAATTCCGCCGTCCGCCTGCTCCTCTGTTACCGCTACCTCTACTGTGGGTGTAGTTGAAAGATCAAGGTTGGTGACATTGAATCCAAGTCCTTTAAGGGTATTGATGACCAGCCCTTGCACCATTTTCCCGGAAATCCGTCCATCGCGGCCGACCACAATTTTTTTCGCTGACTCGTTGTTTTGTTTCAGCCACATTCCGTAGGCTGCTGTAAATTTGACAATATCTATGGGAGTAAGGGCTTCACCGGCTTTTCCTCCTATGGTTCCCCGAATGCCGGAAATTGATTTTATTA